>JALSPW010000093.1 GCA_026985735.1 Saprospiraceae bacterium | reverse complement strand
TTACCCAAGTGGTGTTGCCGAGGGAGTCGAGTTTTATTATCAGAATGTCGCGATTGTTATTATGGTTTATGGTATCGTTCTTAGTAACAAGAATTATACAACCATTGTCATGAGTGGTCTTAACTGCCCAAGAATTTAGATACTTATTATAACTAAAACTACCGGAATAAATGGTGTCAAAGTTCAATTTAAGTTTCATAAGTATTACATTGGACGATTTACCATTTCCAAAGAAAGGATTATTGAAAGCAAATTTTTGTGTGTATAGAATATATGAAAAGTCATTTCCACCGGACATAGCATTTTGCATAGCAGGATAATAGTCGTCACCTTCTATTCCAAATGCTTTTTGATCAATCTTATTACCTTTTAAATCAATTTTTGTAAGATATAATTTAGTGGAGTTAAGTTTTCTTGTAAATATCTGAATTACAGAATCATTAATAGTTAATGGAGAATACAAATCATATAAATCATTATCAATACCAATTGTGTCTTTTATATCAAGGTTTAGGTTTGTTTTCAAAATAGAGCCCAAAGCACATGTTCCGCATAAATGACTGATAAAGAAATAATAAAATTTATTTATTTGTAAAACATCAAAACTTCTTGCGTAATATGAATCAAAATATAAAGACCTTATCGAATCTCCATTATTATCAAGTTTCATAAAAAAAGGAGACAGATAAGTTTGACCATTCAATTTATTGGTGAAGCCGGTAATAATTATCGAACTGTCTTTCATCCTTTTGGCTTTAAAACCTGAAATATAAAGAGAGTCCGGGATATAGCAATACTTCTCGCTTATAAAGTTTAGATTGGTATCAAGTACCGTATAAATAAGTTTTGATTTGGAATTTATATTTGTCTTTGACCTTATAATAGCAACATTGTCAAGGTCTTTTTTAAATATGGAACCGGCAACTGAAAGTGAATCAAAATCTATTTTCTTTATTAATATCCCATTTTTTGATATTTTTAAAATGTAAGATTTATAATAATTTCCCGATTTAATACTTCCGGTAATTAAAAAGAAATTATTAAATTCGGCAACATCGTTTGGTCTTTCATCTTTCAAATCATTTGTACTATAAACAAAACTTTGTGAATAGGAAAAAAAAGAAAATGAAAAAATAAAAATTAAAAGACATGTAGTTTTCATATTTTTATTGTCAATTCGACTGATTGTTTGTGTTATAGCCCGTATGGTGTATCCCGTAAGAAATAACTGTCCAATGTATCATATCCCAAAAATCATCTCCCGTGGGAGTCAGTCCGGCAGCAAAGTCATCTTGAACTTCATAATGTAACAATACTTTATTTGCAGGTTTATAAATACTTGCAATATTAGGCATAAATGAAAGAAACGTGCCCAATTCCGGAGTGTTTAAGCAATGATGATTTAATGTAATAGTCTGATAATCATGAAATAGCATATAATTGCCATATGGATTCTGAGAAGTGGAAACATCAGGAGGGAAAATCTTCTGAGTTGATGAAACATTTGTATAATAACTGAATGGACTACTTGCCGTGGGATACGGAGGTAATGTAGAATTTGCATACATTTCAATAATATCGGCAGCATCAACTCCTTGATTGCCTCCACTACATTGCCCTAGTGCCCAACCCCAATACCAAGAACCAATGCTATACAATGAAGTCTTATTCCCTACTAAAAACACAACATCAAATTCTTTGGTATCTAACGGAATTAAATCAGCAAATAAAAAAAATGGATTATTTTCATGATTCTCAACAATACTTGAAATATTTTCGTAAATATAATCATACATTATCTGCAAGGTAGTAATATTATTATTGGTCTCAGAAAAATTTTCGGACTCAACGAACAGTGAATCAATGTCACCGGTATAATAATATTCATTTTCACTTGTAATTTTATATGATTTGGATAATTGGTAATTCAAAGCCGCCTCAACATACCATACTGCACTATCTTGCGAGTAGTTCCAGTTTTCGCTGCCGCTGTAATTGGGGTCTTCCCTTACCAAATCCATACGATTTATAAACTTTTGTATTTTGGCTTCGGTAGGGTCCACACTTAAGTATTCTCTCACTCCTTTGTCGTTTTCTGTCGATGCAATTTTATTTTCCTCTTTCGTACAAGCAATTGACAGTATGATTAACGTTGCGAATATAAAATATATTTTTTTCATTTCAAATAATTTTTACTCTCCCCCACCACTATCGCAGTTTCTCTCTCGGGGAAATCTATCCTGCGGCAAAGCCGGTATTACGGCCGCTTTGGCTTGGCCGTAGTACGCTCAAATCACTCTTTCACAAACTTACGAACAAAAGTTTCTCCTTTTGCGGTACGACCTTCAAGAAAATAAACCCCTGTGGCATAACTTTTTATGTTTATGGCGGCTTTGGCCTTACCGGGTTTGGAAAAATACAGCGTACGCCCCGCATTGTCGAAAATGCGCAGCGAGGCTATGCTCTCTCCCTGTGCTTCAAGGCTGATGTTTAGGATTGAGGTGGCCGGATTGGGATAAAGCAAAATTCCGATTTTTGGAACGGGTATATTTCTCACCCAAGTGGTGTTGCCGAGGGAGTCGAGTTTTAAAAAGAAAATATCCCTGTTATAATTTGTGTTCACCGCCATATCGTACCTGCTTCCTGTTAAAATACAGCCGCCATCTGACGTTTCAATCATTGCACTTAAAAAATAATAGGCATCACCCCCATATTTTTTATCAAAAACAATATTAAAGCTATCATTGTATTTCTGCACTCTAAAATATGATCTAACCCCTCCCCCATAAAAAGCATCGTATGGATTTACGTTATATGTTAAAGCCACATAATTCCTTTTATGATTTCTATGTTGATAAGCAGGAACCATTTGACTTGTATCAATAGGCATTATTTCTTCTGAAGAAATTAACAAAAACTTTTTATCTGCTCTCAACAAATTTACTTGTTGTATTACACCATTCATAATTTCAGGTGATAAAAAAACAATTGACGAATCTTTCAATTCGGTTATTGAATAGAACCTTTGATAATTATTTTGACTAAAAGAAAAACCGGAATCAACTGATAAATTATAATTAAGAATCAATACATATGAATGAAAATTGACCGAATAATTCCTACATATCACAACGGCTTTATCGTAGAACTTTGAATAGTCGAAATATTGTACATTAAAATCGGGAAAATTACTCAAACTATCATTTTTGTGGATTATGGAAAAATTTGTATCCATTTTAATAATTGTTCCATGTCTAAAACTTCCTGTATTTTGATAAAAATTAACTGTATTTGCAAAAGCATAAAAAACCGTATCGTTAATCGATCTGCTTTGAATTTGGCTTACACTTAAACTATCAGACAAATAATATGATTTTCTTTCAAGGATATTCAAATTATCATCCAATCGTAGCATTATAATTGAATCAACATAAGGAAATACTCTTTTCTGTTTACTCCCCAAACACACATAATAGTTTTTGTACTTAAATATTTCCAAAAATTGTGTTGAGTTTAAAGTATCACTATCAAACAAAGAATCAACAACTTTTCCAATAGAATCAAGCTTGACAATATAGAAATTATGCTGTGTGATATTATTGCCGAAAAATCTTCTGCCAACCGCAATATAACCTCTATCATTTGTTTCACATATTGAACTAATAATTTGATCCATTTGATAAGGAATCGACCTTGTAAAAGTAATTGACTGGGAAGAAACTTTTATTGCTAAAAAGGTTACTAAAAAAAATATAATTCGTTTCATGTTAATTGTTTTTAAAAACTGTCCGATATATTTCTATACCGGACAGTGACGGTTTACAATGTGTACTTATCGTAAAAAATAGGCAACGGAGGATCTCCCCTGTCGATATATTCAGCAAGTATTAAATCCAAATTATATTCTTGCGAATTACAACAAAGACTCCAATCCCAAAAAATAGAAACATCAATACAATGTTTA
>JALSPW010000092.1 GCA_026985735.1 Saprospiraceae bacterium | reverse complement strand
TTGTATTATTCATGCTAATGCTGTCATAGGAAGTGATGGATTTGGATTTAAGCCTAACGCAAATGGAGAGTATGAAAAAATACCACAAGTAGGAATAGTCGTGATAGAAGACAATGTGGAAATAGGTGCAAATACGGTTATAGACAGAGCAACATTAGAAGAAACAGTAATACGGAAAGGAGTGAAATTGGATAATCTCATTCAAATAGCTCATAATGTGGAAATAGGCGAAAATACCGTTATCGCCGCATTAACCGGAATTGCAGGTAGTGCAAAACTAGGAAAAAATATCGTTTGCGGTGGTCAGGTTGGAATCAGCAATCATATCACAATTGCAGATGGAAGCAAATTTCAAGCTCAAAGCGGCGTAGTACAAAGTATAAAAAAGGAAAATGGAAGTTATATGGGAAGCCCTGCCTTTGATTTTTATACTCACATGAAATCTTCAATTATTTTCAAAAAATTGCCGGATTTACAAAAAAAAATAAACGAATTGGAAAAACAAATTGAAAAACTAACAAAAAAAATAAATAATGAGTAGAAAAACAATTACAAATCCTTTTACTATATCAGGAATAGGTCTCCATACAGGAAAATACTCTACATTGAATATAAAACCGATGCCTGAAGAACACAAAGGAATAGTTTTTATAAAAGAAGGAATTGAAATTAAAGCAGATGTCAAAAATGTAGTCACTACTAACAGAAGTACTACTTTGGGTAAAGACGATTTGCAAATAAAAACTACAGAACATATCCTGGCAGCCATTTATGCATTGGAAATAGATGATTTATATATCGAAATAGAAGGAGAAGAAATACCGATTTTAAACGGAAGTTCCGAACCGTTTTGTTCCGCTTTAAAAAAAGCCGGAATAATCGAAAAAGAAGGACAAAGAGAATATTTTGAAGTAGATGAAATCATTCAATTTAAAGTGGAAGAAACAGAAAGCGAATTTATTTTGATGCCTTCCGACTATTTTGAAGCAAGAGCACTGATAGATTTTAAATCTCCAGTAGTCAATAAGCAATTTGCAGAAATCCTGGATCTAAGAACATTTTGCGACGAATATGCACCTTGCAGAACATTCGGATTTTTCAGTGAAGTTGAAAGTTTATTGGATCAAGGATTGATAAAAGGAGGAAATCTTGATAATGCCATTGTAATAGCAGATAAAATTCTCTCTGATGAAGATCTCAACAGATTTGCCAAAAAACTGAATATTGAAAAAATAAATATAGAAGAAGAAGGTATTATCAGCACTATTCCTTTAAAATATCCTAATGAACCCGCCAGACATAAGCTTCTTGATTTTATCGGTGATATTTCGTTGTTGGGAATGCCTATCAAAGGAAGGATAATAGCTAAGAGACCGGGACATAAAGCAAATATAGAATTTACAAAATTCCTCAAACAAAAATCAATTAAACTTAGAAAATTAAGAGGAAAACCCAAATATGACCCAGATAAAAAACCCTTACTTGATACTAAAGAAGTAATGAAATTACTACCTCACAGATACCCTTTCCTACTTGTAGATAAAATTGTGGAAATGGGTGAAAACTATATCGTTGGTATAAAGAATCTTACTTTCAACGAATTGCTGTTCCAAGGACATTTTCCCGGCAATCCGATATTCCCCGGAGTATTGCAAATGGAAGCTTTGGCGCAAACAGGAGGCATTTTGGCTTTAAAACTTCAAAATAATCCGACTGGCTGGGATACTTATTTCTTAAAAATGAATAATGTTAAATTCAAAAATATGGCTGTTCCTGGAGACACCTTGATAATGAAAATGGAATTGGTGGAACCGATTAGAAGAGGTATTGTACACATGAAAGGAATCATTTATGTAGGTGATAAAGTAATTTCCGAAGGAGATTTAGTAGCTCAAATAGTAAAACAACAAAATAATGAAAAGTAATTTCGTTCATGAAAATGCCAAAATAGGGAAAAATGTAAAAATAGGTAGGTTTTCTTATATAGATGAAGATGTTCATATTGGTGACAATACAATAATTTATCCCAATGTTACAATTTTACACGGAACCAGAATTGGTGAAAACTGCAAAATACATCCGGGAGCAGTCCTTGGCGGTGAACCTCAGGATATAAGTTATAAAGATGAAGATACTTTAGCTATTATAGGAGACAATGTCATTATCAGGGAATTTGTCACAGTTCACAGGGGGACAATACGATCAGGCAAAACCCAAATAGGTGATAATTGCTATCTCATGGCTTATGTTCATATAGCTCATGATTGTAGATTGGGAAATAATTGTTTTTTTGCCAACGGAGTTAATCTCGGTGGTCATGTGATTGTAGATGAATTTGTTACTATCGGAGGAATCGTGCCTGTTCATCAATTTGTTCATATAGGAAAACACGTTATGATTGGCGGAGGTTCTTTAGTACGTAAAGACGTACCTCCCTATATTAAAGCTGCACGCGAACCTATTTCTTATGTAGGGGTAAATTCCATAGGACTGAGAAGAAGAGGTTTTTCCAACAAAGAAATAGAAATGATTCGAGACATCTACCGGATATTGTACGTTGAACATGTAAATGTCAAAAAAGCCGTAAAAATCATCAACGAAAAAATTCCCGATTCGATATACAAAACGGAAGTACTAAAATTTATAGAAAAATCCGACAGAGGCTTAATAAGAGGACTTCAAATATAGTGACTTCAAAACAACTGACGGCATGAGAATAAAAGTTCAAAGTTCAAAGTTCAAAGTTCAAAGGCAAAAGTTCAAAGGCAAAAGAGAAGGGGATAAATGGCATATTGTGGGAGATGTATAATCATAACCGGATGTATTTAATATACAGGAGGGAGATTTAGGGTGAGGATAGAAGAGAAAGATAAAAGACAAAAGGAATTAAATTCTAAATAAAGAATTATCAATTATCAATTATTTATGAGTTTTTTCTTTTAATAAGTCATTCGTCATGTAGTAATTCAAACGTAGTCCTTCTGTTCATTTGGTGTTGGTCCTCAGTGCATTCTTCACAAGGACATTTTTCAATTAATTTTGTCTCACCATAGCCTATTGCTTCCAGACGATTTCTATCTATCCCCTTATTTATTAAGTAATTTACTACAGATTCAGCTCTTCGTTGTGATAATAATAAATTATAGTCTTCGTCCCCCCTGCAATCCGTGTGGGAACCAATCCTGATTTTGAAAGCAGGATTATTTTTTAAAATATTAAAAAGGCGATTCAAAGTGGGAACTGCATCCTGTCTGATATCCCATTTGTTATAATCATAATAGATATCCCTAAGAATAATTTCCTTTCCAACATAAATTTTTTCCAATTCAATATTTAAATTGATAGTATTTGATTTTTTTAAAAATTCTTTTTCCGGTTTAATAATCAAATCCCTGCTCTTGGACAAATAACCTTTTTTACCTGCAACAATATGATAAGCCGTATCAAACATAATTTCTTTTATCAATATACCATTATCTAATTTTACATTCTTCCCTTTCCCAAATGAAACCGTTACTTTTTTCAAAGCCCTCTTACCTAAAATCTTGGAATTCGGATTATCTTTTTCCGAATATACATTTTCCAGTACTTTCAACGCTAAAAATATTTTCTTATGCACAGGTTTTTTTATATTTTTTTCGCCGGTAGAATCATATTTCATGCTTTTTTCAAATGTTGAAACGACAGAAAACGAATAAATATCATCGTCACCTTTACCTCCTATCCTGGACGAACTAAATACCCCCGTACTATCACTGTCTTTCAATAAATAAAAATCATCCCCACCGGAATTAAACGGGTAAGCCAAATGTTCGGGGGGCAAAAATCTTCCTTGCTCATCTAATCCTGTTTTAAAAATATCCAACCCTCCCAATCCTGGTAAAAAATCGGATGAAAAAAACAGCTCATCTTTCCAACCCGTAATAAATTTTTCATTTCCCGGAGTATTAATATATGCGGGCAATTTTACCGG
>JALSPW010000091.1 GCA_026985735.1 Saprospiraceae bacterium | reverse complement strand
ATCTACCGGGCCCGTAGGAGCAGGATACTTGAAAACTCAATTCTTTTTCATAAAAATCGGATCTTTGAATATTCAAACCGATAACTCCGACAAGTACTATTCTCCCTCGTTTTCTACACATGTTGGCTGCTTGGGAAATCACTTCATCGCTTTTTGTCGATGCTGTGATAATCACGCCATCCACACCTATATTGGAAGTGGATTCCATTGCTACATGTACAGGATTTATTCCGGAAGTATCATAAGCTTCAACGCCCCAAGTTTTAGCTAATTCCACCTTGGATTTATCAAAATCCAACCCTATAACTTTACATCCGTTTGCAATCAACAATTGGGTAGTAACCAAACCTATTAATCCAAGACCCGTAACGACTACAGTCTCTCCGAAGGTCGGGTTTAGCAATCTGATACCTTGCAATGCAATTGCACCGATTACTGTAAAAGACGCTTCATCGTAAGAGACATTATCGGGTATTTTCGCAACAAGATTTTTTGGTACTGACACTATTTCCGCATGGTTTCCATTGGATGCAACCCTATCTCCAATTTGAAATTCATCTACTCCGCTACCGACACCGATTACCTCACCGGCATTGCAATATCCTAGTGGTAATGGTTCGCCAAGTTTTCTAAAAACAGCTTCCAAAGTCGGTTTTATACCGTCTGTTTTCATTTTATCCAGTACCATTTTTACTTTTTCCGGTTGCTGTCGGGCTTTATCTATAAAATTGGCTTTACCAAAATTAACCAACATTTTTTCAGTACCCAACGAAACCAACGAGCGATGGGTTTTTATAAGAACTTGTCCGGCTTTTACCTGTGGTGCCGGCAGCTCTTCCAAAATGGTTTTACCGGATTTAAGATCCTGTATTATTTGTTTCATTTGTTTAAAGTTTTATATTTGGTAACCACTCAATATAGTAATCAGTCTAACAACAAATTTTTAAATTTCTTAACAGCTATTTCTATTGTATTATTATCAACAATACTTTTTCTTGCATTATATGAAAGTCTCACTCTTAAGTCGGGATCATCGTAAAGTTTTTTTAATTTCAGTTTCAAATCCGGAACATTACCCGGCTCTACTAATAAGCCGTTGTTTCCGTCCTCTATCAAATCCGGAATCGAACTGACATTACCGGCAATACAAGGTAATCCGGAAACCATTCCTTCCACCAATGAATTTGGGAATCCTTCGAAATAGGTAGGTAGAACATAAATATCACTATCCGCAAATAATTGTTTTTTATCACTTCCTAATACCCACCCCTTGAAAATGAATTTTTCATCCATAGAATAATCACTCACTTTCTGTTTTGCCAACTCAAAATCTTCTCCTTTACCACCAATGACATATTTTACTCCGGGATAATCGTTTTTCAAATAATTAGCTGCTTCTATTAATTCAAAAATACCTTTTTCTTTTGTGACCCAGGATAAAAAAAGAACATTTATGTTTTCGGTATTATTTTTTCGTTTCACAATTTTGTACTCATTGATATCTATCCAATTCTGAATTACAACCAATTTATTATTGTCATTATTTTTAAGTAAGCCTGAGTAAAAGTTTTTCCAAAATTCACTTTGACAAATTACTATATTTGCCATTGATATTATAAGCGACACCCACCATTTCATAAATCCGGAATCCCTTACGTCTGTGATCATAGCGCCTGAACGAGGCGCCAAAATCACAATTTTACCAAATAATTTTCCCAACAAAACCATTATTCCTTTTTCAATAATGCTAAAACCATGCGAAGAAAAAATTAAAATTTTATCTACTTTTTTAAAAAAAAGAATATTTACAAATTTCAATAATCTGATGACAGCCTTCACTGCTCTGTAAATAATCACATAATCAATATTTTTTGTTGCAGTGGTATCCAGCAAAATCCAATTAACTTCATTTTTCAAAGATGAATTAATTAATGTCCTGCTTGCAAACATTTGTCCACCAACATGTCCCGATTTACTTTTATCCACAAAAGAACCTACAAATAAGACATTGTATTTCATCAGTTTAAAATTTTTCGTTTGGTGAAAATTTAGATTTTTGTTTAAGATTTATTTAACCAAATTGATAATATCAAAACTTTCCAAAGCAAAAAGCCATAATTACCCTTTCCTCTTTTATGCAATTCAAACAATTTATTTATTTCATTTACATTTAACATATTTAAAACCTTATCGGTTGAAATCTGTGATTGGAAATATTCTTTCAATGTTGATACCAACCAATAATTTGCAGGAACGCTAAATCCTGTTTTAGGACCATACAAAATTTCATCCGGAATAATCCCGTCCAAAGCTTTTTTCAATAAATATTTTTTAACTCCTTTTTTAGTTTTCAATTCCGCAGGCAACCTCATCATAAACGAAGTTAACTCACTATCAAGAAACGGTACTCTAACCTCCATTGAATTAGCCATTGTTGCTTTATCTACTTTTTCAAAAAAAGTATCCTTTAAAATAATCTGAGTATCTGTATAAAACAAAGCCTGATTTGAATCTATATTATTCGAATAATTTCCATAAATTTCTTTATATCTGAGAAAAGGATTCAAATATTCTAATTTTTCACGGTATTTTGTATTTAAAACATTTATTGGATTATAATATTTAGATTCCACTGTGAGAAGCAATGCATTTCGTAAATATGATTCGGATTGGGACATCGCATTCAGATATCTTTGAAATCTTAATATTTTTTGATTTTCAAAATTGAATCTGTCAAGTATTTTAAGTATCGGTTTTAAATTTTTCCACATTCTCAGATTTGACATAGAGCCGTACCTTCTATAACCACCGAAAAACTCATCTCCTCCATCTCCTTGCAATACAACTTTAATATCACCTTTCAACTTTTTTGTCAAAAGATATAAAGGTATATCCGCAGCATCCCCAAATGGTTCATCATGTGAATCAACCAATTTTTCAATAGCATTTGTAATATTGGCTCCCGAAATATGTATTTCATGATGATCCGTCTTAAATTTTTTCGCAATTTTAGCTGCTTTAGCCAATTCATTAGGCCCTTTTATAAAATCAAAACCGACACTATATGTTTTTATATGCTCCGGATAATATTTTGAAGCAAATGCCGTAATAGCAGAAGAATCTATCCCTCCACTTAAAAATACTCCTACCGGAACATCACTAATCAAATGCCTTTGAATACTTTTTTCAAATAATATCTTTATCTGTTTTATCGCCTCTTCTTCTTCTATATCAATTTTCTCAAATTCATTTACATCAAAATACTTTTTTATAGAAATATTATTGCCGGATACAATTAAAAAATGTCCGGGGGCCAATTCATTAATTTCATTATAGAAAGTATTGCTCCCAAGTGGGTTTCCATACCATAAATATTCTACAAGTGCCTGATCATTGTGAGTTAAAGAAATTTCCGGATGTTTAAATATCGCTTTTTTCTCAGACGCAAAGACAAATCTATTAGAATCTTTATAATACACCAAAGGTTTTATACCGAATTGATCACGTGCTAAAATCAAATCCCCCGTTTGCCTGTTGAAAATTGCCAAAGCAAACATGCCGTTAAATTTGACAAATGATTTTTCTCCCCACTGGATAAAAGATTTCAAAACAACTTCCGTATCCGAGTCCGTTATAAATGACCAACCCAATGATACCAATTCTTTTCTTAATTCTTTAAAATTATAAACTTCTCCATTAAAAACAATAGCAAATTTTCTATCTTCGGAAAACATAGGTTGATTAGCAGATTCAGAAAGATCTATTATTTTCAATCGACGATGACCAAGGGCTACATTATCAAACATAGCGATATTGCCCACATCCGGACCACGATGCAACAAAGCGTCATTAACCGTAACCATTAATCGACTATCAACAGGCTTATTATCAAAATTATATATACCGGAAATACCACACATTATATCAATCCTAATTTTTTCTTATGTTTAATCAAATCTTCATGTGAAAATCGGTCT
>JALSPW010000090.1 GCA_026985735.1 Saprospiraceae bacterium | reverse complement strand
TAAATCTACAAATTCCAGGATTGTATTTATGGATTCCTGTTTGGCATCATGTATAAAACCACATGTATTAATTACGACTGTATCTGTGTCTTTATCTCCTTTTTCGTGTTCTGCATTGAAACCGTTTTTGTTTAGATGAGTGATTATATTTTCAGAGTCAATCAGGTTTTTTGAGCATCCAAGCGTTATTAAAGTTATTTTATCTTTTTTTGTTTTCATTTACGGGTTTTGTATAAAATCATTTAACGGTACTATGAAATTCACCGTCATTTAATATGGTTTTAACAATATCATTTGTAACAATGTTTTTGATGCTTTTGATTATTTTTCCGTTTTTTGTGGTGATAGAGTATCCTTTTTGTAATATGTTTTCAGGATTTGACAGATGAATGAAATTGGATAATTCCCGGATTTTGGAATTTTCCAATAGCAAAAGTTTGTTTGTTTGATTTATTATTGAGTTGTATATAGAATCAATAAAATAATGATTCTCCGTAATTTTAGATAAGGTTTTGTTGTTTATGTTTCTCAATAGTAATTCAAGTTTGATATTATGGTTATGGATATTGGATGATACTTTTTCTTTAATTTTTTGTTCCAATTCATTTATTTTAATCTCGAAATTTAGATTATGGTCAACAATGAAATCGGCAACAGCCGTTGGGGTTTTCAAGGGAGTATGTGCTACAAGTTCTATGACATTTTGGTCTATGTCATGTCCTATTCCGGTTAATACGGGTATAGGGAATTTTGCGATTTTGGCACTTATATTATAATTATCAAAATATGAAAGGTCCATTTTAGACCCACCTCCGCGTATTATTACAACGCAATCATATCGATTGTTTTTTTCAATGATGATATCCAGGTTTTTTGTTATATCTCTCTCTACATTATATCCTTGCATACTGGAATCATACAGAGTTGTATTGAAAGTATAACCGTAAGGGTTAGTATTCAGATGAGCGAAAAAATCCTGAAGCCCGGCTGCTTTATGGGAGCTGATGATTGCAATGTTTTTTATAATCAAGGGCAATGACGTCTCTTTGTTTTTGTAAAGTAAGTTTTCTTTTTTGAGTTTGGCAATGGTCTTTTGCCTTTTTAACTCGGCATTTCCCAAAGTAAATGATGGATCGAGATCCGTGATTGAAAATTTAAGCCCATATATTTCATGAAATTCCACTTTTGCTTTAAATCTTATCTGTTGCCCTTCTTGCAAAATAGATGTCGTTAGCTCTTTTAATTTGGTTTTTATAAACATTAATGATTTATACCATATAACACCTTGGGCTTTTGCGTTGATAGTATCGGTTTGTTCGTTTTTCTCAATAAATTCAATATAAATCTGACCTCTGATTTCTTTTATTTGAGAAATTTCAGCTTCAACCCAAATACTTTCTTCAAAGTTTAATGCAATTACTTGTTTGATGTATTCATTAACTTTTTTAAGAGTATATGCTTCCATTAGATAATTATTATATTATAAAAAATGTAAATATCAGACATTATTTTGTTAATTTCATGTTAATGATTAAAAAAAACTTATATTCTATTTTATTAATTTAAAAAATAATATAATTTTGCACGTTCTTATAACTTGAATGGCTAATCAATCAGGGTTCATTTTTAAAATAAAAATGTAAAGTTTTTTAAAAATGGCTTTGATTAAATAGTTGAAATTTTATTAAAATATTTATAAATTAAAATATCGAAAATCATGAAAAAATTAAGTGTATTGGTTTTTGCATTATTAGCTACAGTATTTGTAATGCAATCATGTAAAAATGATAATGATGTAAAAGAGTCAGCAAAAGAAAAATTACATAGTACTGACAAGAAAATTGCAGAAACATCCAAAAGTGCAAAAGACATTCTGAACAAGAAAAGCACTGAACCTGTTGGTCCTTTGACAACTGTTGAATTTAAAGAAAAAAGTTTTGATTTTGGTAAGGTTATGGATGGGGAAATTGTTGAGCATGACTATAAATTTACAAATACAGGTAGTGAACCTTTGATTTTGAAAAAAGTGAAAGCCAGTTGTGGTTGTACTGTTCCTACTTGGCCTAGAAAACCTATTCCTCCGGGAGGTAAAGGTGTTATCCATGCTAAATTTGATACAAAAAGAAGAGGACGTCCGGGTGGTGCTCCACAAAACAAAAGAATTACCGTTACGGGAAATATTGAAGGAGGAAATGTGATTTTAACTCTTAAGGGGTTGATTGATAAGAAAGGAGATGCAAAAGCAAAAGTAAATAGGACAAATGCTCCTAAGGGAGTGAGAGTAAATCCTGTTCAAGGTAAAAAAGTAAAATAATTAACATAGCAATTGGAAAAAAGGTTGTAATTTATTTTACAGCCTTTTTTTATGTCAAAATGGCATTGATGTATTTAGTTGAACGTAAGGTTGAGTCACAAATTAATGACATTTTGTATGATATTTATGTAATTATTACATTTTTTATTATATATTCCGTTTTGGTATATTAATTGATTCTACCTGAATAGTTACTAAAACAGTAAAAATTAATATTTAATAAATATGGAGTGGATAGATGTGTTTTCTTTGAGTCAAATGCAAGAAATGATAGAGAGCAAAGATAAAGCATTTTTATTGTTATATAAGAAAGGCTCTGAATCAAGTGACTGTGCATTATCTAGATTAGAAACTTTATCGGATATAGATGAGGAAAAAATACTATTACTGAAAGCTAATGTGATGGAAGTCAAGGATATTCATCCTTATTATGAAATTACTTCCGTGCCAACATTGCTTCAATTTGAAAAAGGAGAATTGAAAAATGTTATTAAGGGTTGTATGACGGAAGATTATTACAATTCTTTAATAAAAGGGATTTATTTTAAAAGTGAGGTTAAAAACGGTGAAGAAACTCCTCAAAAAAGAGTTATTGTGTATAGTACGCCTTCATGTCCATGGTGTACAAGGTTGAAAAACTATCTAAAGGAGAAAAATGTTAAGTTTGAGGATGTAGATGTAGCAGCTAACCGTTCAAGAGCTGAGGAAATGCAAAGAAAAAGTGGACAAATGGGAGTTCCGCAAACCGATATTCAAGGGCAAATAATTGTCGGTTTTGATAAACCGAAGATAAATAGATTGTTAGGATTAAATTAATTAATAAAAAATTTTGAGAGACATGAAAGAATTACAACCATTGCAAGAATATGTTTTGCTTGAATTAGCAGAGACTGAAGAAAAGACAGAAGGAGGGATTATTATTCCCGATACTGCAAAAGAGAAACCTCAGTATGGAAAAGTAGTTGCCATTGGCAATATTGAAAATCCGGGAATTTCTGTTGGAGATTATGTTTATTTTAAGAAATTCTCCGGAACTGAAATTGAATATGGTGGCAAAGATTTGCTTTTTGTTCAGTATTCGGATCTGCTTGCAAAAATGGTAGATACTGAAAGCATATAAGTAAAAATTTTGAAGTATTAAAAAGGATAGTGTTTTTTTCACTATCCTTTTTTTTATGAAAGTACTTATGGCATTCTTTTTGCAATCAAAATAAGTAACTAATCAGTTAGAGTGCTTTTGAGATACAAAATAACTATTTTATACCAAAATTATTCAATCTGAGTAATGACAAAAATAATATTGACGGTATTTGGTGCAAGTGTAATGAAAACATATTAGGATGAATCGAGCTTTATCAATTATATTAATATACTTTTTTCTCTTTGGATCATTGAAAAGTCAAGAGCAACTTGGATTGCGTTTAGAAAATTACTCAGGAATAAATGCAGTTTATACAAATCCAGCTAATTCTTTTCTGACTCCTTATTCATGGGATGTTAATGTTATTTCTGCCGGAGTTTTTTTTAATAACAATTACCTTTATTTGAAAAATACCAGTACGTTTAAACTGCTTAAAAATATACGTGATATAAATATAGAGTATGATTCGAAAAATAAAACAAAGGAATTTTACAGGAATAAAACAGTATTTTTAGATTTCTATGATAGGATGAAAAAAAGTTTTTTTTCTCTTTCGGGAATTTTAAATGGGCCTTCATTCTTTATTAGAATAAATGAAAATAATTCAATAGCTTTTGTCTCTGCATATAGGTTTTTTGGAAGTTTATGGGATATTCCTAAAGAATTAAGTTTTTATTCTTATTATAATAAACCTTATTATCAGTCTTTTCCCATTTCCTCGTTTAATTCCGGATTTATTTCCTGGCAAGAATATGGGATAAATTATGTAAATAAAATTAAGGGGTATTCAAGCAATACTCTTTTAGGGGTTACAGTAAAATATCTTGTCGGAAATGATGCGATGTTTTTTGAAAATAAAAAGATATTTCAATTTCAACAATTGCCTCATGATTCTATAGCTGCTATTGATAGACTCGATTTACAATTTGGATACACAGATTCAAATTTCAAATTTTATAGTTTTCCCTTAAGAAATAACGGTAGCGGTGCCTCAATTGATCTCGGAGCAACAATGATTTTCGGAGAAGGCATAAATGATTATAAATTTAGAATTGGGGTTTCTTTATTAGATTTAGGTTTTATTACTTTTGATAAGAATTCCTATAAATATATGATTGATGTTGATACCACAACAAAAATAGATGTGAATGAATTTTCAGATGCTTTTCAATCGATGACACTTATGGATATCAATGAAGTATTAAGCCGGCAGATTTTTATGGATCCCCACAAAACTTTGATAGCAAATTCTTTTAAAATGTGGTTGCCTGTTGCTTTAAGTATTCAATTTGACTATTCTTTTTCCAAATTAATATATTTAAACGGGACATTGTATCAAGGTCTAACACGGAGAGCTCATTCTGTCAAACGGGAAAGTCTTTTAGCTGTTTCACCAAGAATTGAACATCGTTGGTTTTCATTTTCCACTCCTTTGATTTTGTATAATTGGAAAGATTTCAGATTAGGGACTTCTGTCCGGTTAGCCTATATTGTTATTGGCACTGATGATTTATATAGTTTATTTACCAATCATGCTCGGTATTCTGGATCTGATTTGTTTATAGGAATAAAGTTCAATCCTTTTCCTATGGGTAAAAGAAATCATCATATGCGTAATCTGAATAGAAATATAAAATGTTATGAGTTTTAATTCTGATGAATTTTAAACGAATAATGACTTTATAGGTAGATACTATTCCCAATAATTTTTTCTTAATCTTCATAAATATTAATTAAAATAATATTAGAATCATATTAATAATATATTTTTGCAAAAATTTTATAGACAAATGAATTTTATAGAAGAATTACGTTGGAGGGGAATGCTTTATGATATGACTCCCGGAACAGAAGAATTGTTGAGAACACAAAAAATATCAGGATATATTGGTTTTGATCCTACTGCACCTTCTTTGACAATTGGCAATTTGGTCCAGATAATGATTTTGAAAATATTTCAAAAGCATGGACACACTCCAATAGTTTTAATGGGAGGAGCTACAGGGAGGATAGGTGATCCGTCAGGAAAAGATAAAGAACGAAAACTTAAGACGGAAGAGGAATTAGATAAAAATCTCGAGCATCAAATACATCAGATGAAAAAATTGTTGGATTTTGATTCGGGTGAAAATAAAGCGATATTAATCAATAATTTTGATTTTTATAAAAATATGAATATCCTTGATTTTCTTAGAGATGTTGGAAAGAATCTGACAATAAATTATATGCTGTCCAAAGATTCTGTCAAGAACAGAATGGAGACAGGATTGTCATTTACTGAATTTAGCTATCAATTGCTTCAAGCATACGATTTTTTATATTTGTATAAAAATCATGATTGTATTTTACAAATGGGTGGCTCGGATCAATGGGGAAATATTACGACAGGAACAGAGTTTATCAGAAGGAATATTCCTGACGGTAAAGCGTATGCTGTCACTACACCGCTATTAACTAAATCCGATGGTAAGAAATTCGGTAAATCTGAAGAAGGCAATATTTGGTTAGACCCCAAGTTAACTACACCGTATAAATTTTATCAATTTTTTATTAATGTTGATGATGCAATGGTCCCTGTTTTAATGAGGTATTTTTCGTTGAAAACAAAGGATGAAATAGAGGCTATTGAATCTGAAAATGCTGATAACCCACAGGAATATAAAAAAATTCTGGCTGAAGAATTGACGAGAAGGATTCATTCCGATGCATCTTTCAATTCAGTAATGAATGTCTCGGAGATTTTATTTAATAAAAAAGCCGGTGCGGATAAGCTCCAAAGTTTGACTGTTGAAGAACTTGAAACTATCGAGAGTGAAATACCTTCATTTAAAGTATCTAAACAAATACTTGACAATGGATTGAACATTATAGACTTGATAGCGGATCGTACCAAAATTGTAAATTCGAAAAGTGATGCCCGAAGGGCAATTAAAGGAAACGCATTGTCTGTCAATAAGATTAAAATTTCGGATTTTGAATATATGTTGACAAAAGATATTTTGATTCATGACCGCTTTTTAATGGTGGAGAATGGTAAAAAAAATAAGTTTATTATTGATTTTAATTAGAACATTATAAACGAATAGTTGTTCTTTTTATAAATATATTAGATTATGGAAAATATAATATTGATAGGTACCGGAAGTTATGTTCCGAATAGAGTTGTGAAAAATGAAGATTTCCTAAATCAGGAATTCTATGATGAAAATGGAAATAAATTCGATGTGGATAATCACATTGTTATTGAAAAATTAAAGGATATAACCGGTGTTTATGAACGTAGATATCTTGATATTGAAATGAATAACTCCGATATGGCAGCAATTGCAGCTGAAAAAGCTATTGATGATGCAGGAATAGATCCTGAAACTATTGATTTTATTATAGTGGGACAAAATGCAGGAGAAGTAATCAAAGGTTCTCATCAATCCGATATGATTCCAAGTATAGCTTCCAGGGTAAAGCAAAAACTAAAGATAAAAAATCCAAATACCATTCCTTATGATATTATGTTTGGTTGCCCCGGTTGGTTACAGGGTGTTATTAATATGACAGCATTTTTGAAAACCGGTATGGCGAAACGTGTTTTGGTTATTGGTTCTGAAACATTATCCAGAGTTGTCGATCCTTATGATAGGGATTCAATGATATTTGCTGATGGAGCAGGTGCTACAATTTTCGAAATGGTTCATGAGGATTTTAAAAGAGGAATATTATCGCATTCCATAGCATCACATACTCTGGTGGAAGCTGATTATCTTTATATGGATAAAACATATAATCCTAATATTGAAGATAACAATAGATATATAAAAATGTTGGGAAGAAAAATATATGAATATTCTCTTTTAAATGTCCCAAATGCAATGAAAGAAGCTCTTGATAAAAGCGGGATTGATATTGCTGATGTGAAAAAAGTTTTTATCCATCAGGCGAATGAAAAAATGGATGAGGCAATAATCAAGAGGTTTTTTAGATTATACGGTATTAAAGAAATAGCAAGTGATGTTATGCCAATGAGTATAAATGAGTTGGGAAATAGTTCGGTTGCTACTATTCCGACTTTGATAGATATGGTGCTTAAAGAAAACTATAAAGGTAATAATATAGAGCCGGGGGATGTAACATTGTGGGCTTCTGTTGGAGCAGGTATGAATATTAACGCACTTGTGTATAGATTTTAATACCTGAGTGGGTGCAAAAAAAAAAATATTTAATATTATTTGGAAAATATTTTAAATTAAAATAATAAAATAGTACCTTTGCGGTCTATTTTTAAATAACGAAGAAATATCATAATATGGATCCTATAAAATATGTTCAAGATCAATTGATTAAAAATAATGAATTGCCTGATTTTCGTCCCGGAGATAATGTTTCCGTTAGCTATAAAATAATCGAGGGAGACAAAGAAAGAACTCAGATTTTCAGAGGAGATGTAATTAAAATACAAGGGGAAGGTGCTACGAAAACCTTTACTGTAAGAAGGATTGCAAGCGGTGTTGGTGTAGAAAGGACATTTCCTTTTAATTCACCCAATATTGGGGGCGTTGTTGTAAATAAAAGAGGTAAAGTAAGAAGAGCAAAACTTTATTATTTGAGAGGTCTTACTGGTAAAAAAGCAAGAATCAAAGAGAAAAAGATTTTTAAATAATAAAAAAAGGGAAACATTTTGTTTCCCTTTTTTTGTGACTTATAAGTTCAGAACTATTGAGCCGTCGTGAATTAAGTTGTCCCCGAATTCAAAAAAAATATTTTATTAAAAACATTTAAACTTTGATCTTTAAATGTTGCATTAGCATGGACTCAATTGTTCTGGATTTTATAATTTAAACCATAATGAAAATATAACTCTGGAAGGAGAGTCATCTATATTATAAGTTTGTCCGTCTATTTTAAAGGATTTAATATTTTTCGAAAAATTTCCTTCATATCTTACATCAAAAGTTAAACTATTGAAAGTAATACCTGCGCCTAATTGATATCCGAATGTAAAATTTTTAAATTCTTCCTTTATTTTGTCAGTATCTTTAAAATCAGAAATGTTGTTTATATGATAATGACCAACCGGTCCTAAGTATAATTTGAAAAATGCAGGGGATATCATTACCATTACAGGAATATCCAGATTTTGATATTTGGTAGATCTTATTTGATCAAGGCTATCCACATTACCTAAATTACTTATTTTATAATTATAGGTATTGGAATTGAATAATATTTCCGGTTGAATATTTATACCTAATAATCCTAATCTACCATAAACACCTGCTTGAAATCCATACGAAGCACTTTTAATACTCAATTTTAAATCGGATGAGTTTTGAATATTATCTTTTGGTATATCATAAGTTGCCATACCGATTTTAATACCGAACTCACTTTGAGAAAACGAATAATTAATTGAAACAATTAATATAAAAATAAACAAAAAAGTCTTTTTCATAACATTTGGCTTTAAATTAATGAATAGAAATACAGTGTATTATTTTCTACATAAATTAATTTTTTTCTCCCGTTGATTTTTATTAGATTTGCATATTTATTTTAACTGTTTTTTTTAGTTAAAATTGTGGTGTTAACATATTTTTAATATTTGCGTAACTACCCGGATAGTGATTTCTGGTTGATCTAACCGGATTTTATCACAAAGTATTTGATTGAACAAAAGTAATTTTTGAAATATACAGAATTCGTGGAAATGGAAAAAAGCTTTATTGATATTAATTTTATTGGAAGTTTTCCTTCTTTTGAAAAAATGCCGGAAAACAAAATTCCTGAATATGCTTTTATTGGAAGATCAAATGTAGGTAAATCATCTTTGATAAACTATTTGAGTTTAAGAAAAAGTATTGCAAAAATATCAAAAAAACCGGGTAAAACCAAGCTGATAAATTTATTTGAAGTAAAAAATGCGTGGTCTCTGGTTGATTTGCCCGGATACGGCTATGCTTCGATAGCCAGAAAGAAAAGAATCTCATGGATGAAAATGATATATGATTATCTGGAGAATAGAATGAATCTGATAAACTGTTTTGTTCTCCTGGATAGCAGGCATACTTTACAGGATATAGATAGAAATTTTATTAATTGGCTTGGTTCAAAGGGAATTCCATTTTCTATTGTTTTTACTAAAATAGACGCAGTGAAACCATTAAAGAAAGCTGAAAATATAGAAAGTATTAAAAATGATTTATTGCTTAATTGGGAAGAATTACCTGAATTATTTGAAGTGTCTTCAGTAAAAAAAATAGGAAGGGAAAATATTATGAAATATATTGATTATTTGAATAAGTCAATTAAGAGTTAAATAAAATGGAAATAACGAATAAAAAATACAAAAATATAATTCCCGATTTAAAAAATTGGCCTATTTATAAATTTGCATTAAAAAATCAAGAGCATAAAAATAAATTGGTTCAGATAATATTTGATGAACTAATTGAAAAATATGGAGACAATTTGAAAAATGAAATTTCAAAATGTGCATATTCGGAATTAAAAAGAATTAAACTTAATCCTTGGAAAGTTGATCCTCCTGATGAAAAAAAGTTTTGGACGGAAATAAGAAGAGATGTGTTGGAACGTAATGAATGTGATGATGAAAAATATTGTCAGTTTATTTTACGAAGAATTATTAACAGATATGTACAGGAGATTTTCGGAAATTTTAAAATAAGTGCTTTTAAATTTGCAAGATCAATATTGACTTATCTTTTCAACAGGCTGTTTAGTGGAATTATTAAAGGGAGTATGTTTAACCTATGGAAAAGACATACTTTAAAAAATAAGCTTTTAATGACCGGATATATCGATGAAGTCAGAGATTTATTTAATAAGGGAGTGATTATCTTTTTACCTACTCATCAAAGTAATCTTGATTCGATTTTGCTCGGTTATATTATTGATTACAAATTGGGTTTACCGGCATTTTCTTATGGGGCAGGGCTAAATTTATATAATTCGGAGATTGCTGCATATTTTATGGACCGTTTAGGTGCGTATAAGGTAGATAGGAGGAAGAAAAACAGTATTTATTTGGCTTCACTTTTAGCATTCTCCAAATATACAGTTCTTAATAATATTAATAGCATCTTTTATCCTGGGGGTACAAGATCAAGGTCAGGCAAGATAGAAGTCGATTTGAAAACAGGTCTAATGAGTTCTTTGGTTGATGCACAATTTGAGAAAATCATTAATGGTGATGACCATAAAATTTTTATAGTACCTGTTATTTATAATTATCATTCTGTATTGGAAGCAAAACCTTTAATTTATTCTTATCTTAAAGCCAAGGGGAAGAAAAAATTTATTTCAAGATCAAAGTACAGGGATAAAATGATGAGATCTTTAAGTGTAATAAAGACTATCTATAGAATTTTTTCTTCTTCTTCTGAATTTATTTTGTCTATAGGAAAACCTATGGATGTTTTTGGAAATAACATTGATAGCAATGGAAAAAGTATTGATAGTAAAGGCGATAATATTGAAATTTCCGATTATTTTAAGACAGAGGGAGAGATTGTTCATGATTCGCAAAGGAATATGGTATATACCAAGTTGTTATCTAAAAGCGTTGCTAAAAGTTATTTAAAGTACAATACGGTTTTAAGCAGTCACTTGGTCGCTTATGCTGCATATAAATGTTTTATGGAAAAATTGGAGTTAAACGATATATATGATTTAATGAAGTATGTTGAAAAAAATGAATTTATTGAATTATGTGATTTGGAAATTAAAGTTAAGAGTATTTTGCAGAATTTATTGAAAAAGGAAAAAAACAATAAAATAATATTATCGGATGCTCTTAAGCAACCATTGGGAAAAGTGATTTCATCAGGTATTGATAAATTAGGGGGTTTTCATGATGTTAAGGTACTATATTTCCATAAAAAGAATATGATTAAAACGGAAGATTTCGGATTATTATATTATTATTCGAACAGATTATCTTTTTTAAATTAAAAAAAAAATACATAAAGGCTATATCGAATACTTAATTTAAAGTTATTTCATACAAGCCTTAAAATGTAAATGTTAGGAGGTGATATTGAAATAAATATTTAAAAAAAGAAAGGGTTTTATTTGTACGAAAAATATTGAATTTTGAATTATATAGTTTTAGATCTTGAAGCAACATGTTGGATGGGGAAACCACCAAAAGGAATCAATGAAGTTATTGAAATAGGAGCTGTAAAAATAAATGGATATGGTGAAGTGAAAGACTATTTTTCAAAACTTATAAAGCCATCCGTTAATCCGAGGTTATCAGGATTTTGTAAGAAGTTGACGGGGATTAAGCAGGAACATTTGAATACGGCTGATGATTTTGTAAGAGTTATTGAGCAGTTTCAGGATTTCATAGAGCTGGATTATAAGGATTATGTACTGTTTAGTTGGGGCAATAATGATAAACCGTATTTGATGTCTAACTGCAAACTGCATGATATCGATACAGATTGGTTGTCTCCATTTGTTGACATGAGAGAAAAATATATTAGGTTTAATGGAAACAGGAAAAAATCGGGTCTCAAGCATATTGTGGAATCGGAGGGATTTGAATTTGAAGGCGATCAGCATAGTGCTTATGTTGATGCTTATAATTTAAGTAAAATATTTATTAAGTATTTAGATGAATGGAATATTTGATAATGAAAAATAAAAATTAAATAGGAACAAATGAAAAACTATTTCGATAGGTTTAGGAATGAAATTGTAGGTATAGATACAAAATTTGATTCGCCTTTTGGTAATAAAAAGATAATATATGCAGATTGGACAGCCAGTGGAAGACTATATGCTCCAATTGAAAAAAAACTTTTTGATTTGGGAAAGTATCTTGGAAATACTCATACCGAAACTACATTGACAGGTAAAACGATGACCAATATATATAATAAATCGAAAGAAATAATAAAAAAACATGTACATGCTTCGGAAGATGATGTACTGATAGCTTCCGGAGCAGGAATGACGGGAGTTGTTAATAAGTTTCAAAGAATTTTAGGGTTGAAAATACATGAAAAATTTAAAAATAAAATATATTTTAATGAAGAGGAAAAACCTGTTGTATTCTTAACTCACATGGAACATCATTCCAACCAGACTTCATGGTTGGAAACCATATCCGATATAGTTTTGATTAACCCCGATAAAAAAGGTTTGGTTGATTTGAATCATTTTGCAGATTTATTGGAAAAATATAAAAGCAGACCTTATAAGATTGCTTCGGTAACTGCTTGTTCTAATGTAACGGGTATCAAAGCTCCATATCATAAAATTGCAGAAATGGTACATGGATACGGAGGTTTATGTTTTGTTGATTTTGCTTGTTCTGCTCCGTATGTCAATATTGATATGCATCCGGAACAAGATAAATCACATTTAGATGCCATATATTTTTCTCCACATAAATTTTTAGGTGGACCCGGTTCTACAGGAATTCTTATTTTTAATAAAAAATTATATAAAAATAGAATTCCCGATCATCCCGGAGGTGGCACTGTAGATTGGACAAATCCATGGGGTGAGCACAAATATCATGATGATATAGAATTGAGAGAAGATGGAGGAACTCCTGCGTTTTTACAAACTATCAAGGCTGGATTGGCAATAAGACTAAAGGAAGAAATGGGAGTTGAAAATATTCTTGTGCGGGAAAAAGAACAAGTGGAAATAATCTGGAAGCGCTTAACTAAAATTGATAAATTACATATTCTGGCTCCCGATATAAAAGACAGATTGGGTGTTTTTTCATTTTATATAGAAGGTCTGCATTACAATCTCGGAGTGAAATTATTAAACGATAAATTTGGAATTCAAACCCGTGGTGGTTGCTCGTGTGCAGGTACTTATGGGCATTATTTGTTGAATATCGATGAAAAAAAATCTCATGAAATTACAGTTAAAGTCAGTCAAGGAAAATTGTCATATAAACCGGGATGGATAAGAATGTCTATACACCCTACTATGTTGAATGAAGAAATAGAATATATATTGGACGCTATTGAGCAATTATCACAAAATTTTGAAGAATGGGGAAAAGATTATGTGTACAATGAAAATAATAACGAGTTTTATCATGAATCGGAAATAAAAGAACTATTTGAAGATTTTTTTGATGAAATTTGAAGCTATTGATATAAAATATTTTTGAGATAACTATTCCGGTAGACTGCTTTTGAAATAAAAAATAGAATTTTCTACCAAAATGCTTCTGCTTGAGTAGTTATGATTTTTTTTAATATAATTTATAATAGATGAAACAGATGAAATTTCATGTAATAGAAGCGGGGAAATTTAAGTTGGATGGAGGAGCTATGTTTGGTGTCGTACCGAAAATGTTATGGAACAAACTCAATCCTGCAGATGATAATAATATGTGTACTTGGTCATTAAGATGTCTCTTGGTGGAATATGAAGATAGAAAAATCCTTGTTGACACCGGTATGGGCTCAAAACAGGATGAAAAATTCCGGTCACATTTTTTCCCTCATGGCGAAACGAATATTGTACGTGCACTGAAACTAAAAGGATTTAAATTCGAGGATATTACCGATGTGATTATCACACACTTGCATTTTGATCATGTGGGAGGAGCTGTGAAATATGATGAATCCGGCAATTTAGTGCCTACTTTCCCTAATGCAAGGTATTGGACAAATAAAAAACATTATGATTGGGCAATGAATCCTAATATGCGCGAAAAAGCCAGTTTTCTTAAAGAAAATTTTGTTCCTTTGATGGATGCCGGAGTTTTGGAATTAATAGATGCAAAAGATAGGTTTAATTGGATGGATAGGATTGAATTCGGGTTTTATTACGGACATACGGAGGCAATGACAGTACCTGAATTTATTATGGATAATGGACAAAAACTTATATATATGGCAGATTTAATGCCTTCTACTGCACATGTGCGATTGCCATACGTAATGTCTTATGATATAAGACCTTTGAATACTTTGACCGAGAGAAAATCTTTTTACGAGCGGGCAATTGATGAAAATAGTTACTTGTTTCTTGAACATGACCCCATCAATGAAATTTTTACTTTAAGCAAGGATGCTAAAGGCAGGTACGGGGTGGGAGAGATATTGAAATTGAGTGATATATAAATGACATATTAAGCAAGGTAATGTAAAAAGACAATCAATTACGAATGTTGATTTATTGGATCGGCTTTGAAGTCACGCTAAAGCGTGCTTTCAAGTTCTATTTTACATTTTTATTTAAATATTTCAAATGCATTTGAAATATCTTATGTATATACCGCAAATTTATTTGAGACTGAATAGCGTTTCTTGCAATTTATCAGTTGCTATTTTCTTTTATGATTTTTTTAACTTTTTCCCTGCTTAAACCGGTAATATCTGCAAGGAAATCGATGGTAGTTTTTGGTATCCCTTTACTATGACATCAATAGTCTTTCTTTTGACACCTTTCTCAATACCCTTCTCAATACCCTTCTCAATGCCTTTCTCGATACCTTTTTGTTCGTGATTTTTTGCTATCATTTCATAAGTACTCATAAAATCTTTTTTTACTTTTGGAGGAATTTTTTCTATTATTTCCAGTAATTCCACTTCTTTTATCTCTACCAACTGTAAGTAGTAAACAATTAATACTTTGCTAAAGTTCCCCATTC
>JALSPW010000089.1 GCA_026985735.1 Saprospiraceae bacterium | reverse complement strand
TTGTTTTTCTTGATGATTGTATGGAATGTACAAGCAAATGTCCGGGTTTGTCTTTTGGAATTGTTTTATCATTACCCTCATAGAAACCTTCATTGGAATACGGTATATGACATGATGAACAACCCATTCCACGATAATCACCTCTACGCTGTTTCCCTCTCACTCCAACATGACATCTCAAACATTCCTGACGAAGATATGTAAAAACAGCCTTTTCAGGATGATCTTTCAATTCCTGCATAGAAGGAGCTTCAGGCAGTTTTGATAAGGAAGAAGGAAAATTATCCGGATATTTTTCCATCAACTTGTGCATATAATTTTTGTAATCCTCCGTACCGAAAAGAGGATTATCTCCATCCGTATCTGAAACATCATAGTTTCCGTAAATTCCTTTATAACCTGTTTTAGCTCCCCACCCCCATGTGGCTCCCTGAATCTTGCCTGCTTCAGTTTGCATAAGATTGCGATGCATTGCATACTGGTGATCTTCATGGCATTTTCCGCAAGTTTTATCCAAAACCGTCATAGAACCGGGATGAATAATTAGACCTTCATGAGCTTTTTGCTCATTATTTTCTTCTTTAGGATTACCATAATGACAAACAACACATCCATTAGGATCATCATGTTTTTTACCTTCTTTTATAATTTCCTTCATCATTTTTGAATTCAAATCCCTTATGGGCTCTATTCCATTATGACATTTTGCAGCCAGACAACCGGAATTCGGAGCAGGATATGTTGCTTTTATTGGAGCTTTTTTAAAATCTGTTGTTTTAGAATCTGTTAAAAGCTTATTGGTTTTTTCATTATTATTTAATTTTTCAACCGGGATATATCCTTGAGTAAATAAAACGATTGTAATGAAAATTATTATTTCTGCAAATATTGTAAAAGTAAACTTCATGTATTTATGTATTTTATTTTTATTAAACCACTATCAATATAATGTATTGGAAAATTTTTTATTTTAAATATAAATTATTTTTTACAATAATAAATAATTTGAGACAAAAATCATATCGGATTACTTGTAATTAGTATCTGTCCATAAAATCATTAAAATTTAAAAACAATCTTTTTGGATCTTTTTATTAAAAAACACGTTAAAAAACGCTAAACTTTAAATAAATAATCACTTTCGAGGTATATTACCATTTTTTATATTAATTTTGTATCTATTGGATTTCATAAAGAAAAAATCTTTATTATGATATATAAGCTTATTTTATCAGTTTCTATTATTTTTATTTCGGTTATTTCTTTTGGACAAAACACAATAGAAAAACCGGTAACAAGAGGAATTCATAAAACACCTATTCGACTGCGATCTTCCCAAAACACAACCAACTATGACCTCAAATACCTCAGGTTTGAATTAAAAGTAAATCCTTCCGTAAAATATATTGAAGGGAATGTCACAAGTTATTTTGTCCCTATCAGTAATTTCAGTTCGATATATTTTGATTTCAGAAACAATATGACTGTGGATTCCGTAAAGTATCATGGAGATGATGTATCATATTCTTTTACCGGTAATGAAGAATTCAATGTTGATTTCGAACAAAATCTACAGGCAGGAGTATTGGATTCCTTAACAATTTTTTATCACGGAACCCCTTACGAAGATGGCTTTGGATCTTTTAAAGTAGCAAGCACTACTTGTTCAAATCAGGATTCCGTAATGTGGACTCTTTCCGAACCATACGGAGCTAAAAACTGGTGGCCTTGCAAAGAAACATTAATAGATAAAATAGATTCGGTTGACATGTTTGTTACCACGCCTGTCAAATATCATACAGGTAGCAATGGATTATTAATTAGCAGGGATACTATTGATTCAGGAAATAAAGTAACTGAGCATTGGAAACACAAATATCCGATACCGGCTTATTTGATCGCTTATGCTTCCTCAGAATATTCTATTTACAAAGACACATTCGATCTCTACAATGGCGGACAATTGGAAATATTGAATTATGTATTTCCCTGTGATTCGGCAACCGCTCATAACAATACAAAAGATTTAGATACCGTAATGAATTTCTTTATAAAAAAATTCGGTCCATATCCCTATGAAACGGAAAAATACGGACATGCACAATGCAGATTTGGAGGAGGAATGGAACACACGACTATGACCTTCATGGGAGGTTGGTGGTATTATATTTTAATACACGAAATGGCACATCAATGGTTCGGGGATAAAATCACATGCGGAAGTTGGCATGATATATGGTTAAATGAAGGTTTTGCTACTTATCTTGAAGGATTAACGTGTGAGGAAGGAATTCAATCAACTTCATTTCACGATTGGTTAAATGGAAAACGAAACAGCGTTTTAAGCAATAATTACGGCTCTGTATACTGTGATGACACAACCAGTGTAAATAGAATATTCAATTCCCGGTTATCATACAATAAAGGTGCTTATTTACTGCACATGCTTCGATGGATATTGGGTGATGATGCTTTTTTTCAAGGTATGAATGAGTACATCAATGATTCCGAACTCGCTTATGATTATGCAAAAACACCGGATTTTAAAGCACACATGGAAACAGCCGGCGATACAAGTTTAGATGAATTTTTTAACGACTGGTTCTATAATGAAGGATGGCCTGATTATACATTCAGGTGGTCTGTAGATACCACTTGCAACAACAAATTAAGAATAAAAATCACACAATCCCATTCTGCAAATCAAGGAGTGTTTTTTGAAATGCCCGTCCCCATAAAATTTAGTGACGGAACAAATGATACTATTTTCGTATTTCATCAAAATAGTCCCGATGACACAATATTTTTTGAATTCCCGGATTTTAAACCTACAACTTTGGAATTTGATCCTGATCTTTGGTTAATTGCAAAAAATACCACTACAATAAAAGAAAACAGTCCACCTATAAAAACTATTCATTGGACAGGATCTGAAAACAATTATTGGCATATTGAAGATAATTGGGATTGTGGAGTCCCTACTGCAAATGATGATGTGATAATACCTGCAGGCACACCGGATTGCATTGTTATAAAGACAAATCCGGCATTTTGCAAGCATTTATTTATTGAAAAGGGAGCAAAAGTCATTACAAATGATTCTGCCGAATTGAATATTGGAAACTAAAACTCTCAATTTCAATAATATCATACTTTCATATAAATATCATGTTATTAAAATGTTAAATTTAAAAAAAATCAACAACTCAAGCAGCGAATTTCGATTTATAAGCGTCTTTATAATAAAAGGCAACAAATAATTTTTCATTTCGTGTAATAGGTCGTCTCTACTTGAGATAAAAGATAAACGTTTTATATATTTATTTTAATAACGGCGTAATACTCTCATAAGATATTTATTAATTAAAACTGAACGTTATGAAAGACAATCAAATCACAAAATCAAAACGCAGAGAGTTAATGGAATTGGTATTGCAAATTCTAAAAGAACAATTTTCCAATATAACTCCAAATAAAAAAAAGATTAATCGTTATATAGACGAAAAGTTCCTTAATAATTCTTATACCCCAAACAATTAACATTAAACCGCTTGGTATTGGAATTTTGTAAATTACATATAAAATTCTACGGCTCTATAGTGTCTGTCTATAAAGTGCTTGATTTTTGAAAAATAAAGATTTTTGATGAGATTTTTGTCTTTCTGAGGATTAGTGATGCCTTAGCATCAGTAATTTGAATAAAGTAAAAATATCGCAAAAAGAATATTTTTCAATTTTAATGACTTTGTGAACAGGCACTATATAGTACCTGTAATATTATTACCTGAAAAACGGGTTATAATTTTTTTCATGTTTAATAGTTGTATATTCACCATGTCCCGGATAAACCAGTGTTTCATCCGGTAATGTCAATAATTTTTCCGATATCCCTGACAATAATTGCTGATAATCGCCTCCCGGCAAATCCGTTCTGCCAATACTTTCTTTAAATAACACATCTCCGGAGATCAGAACATTGCTTTTTTT
>JALSPW010000088.1 GCA_026985735.1 Saprospiraceae bacterium | reverse complement strand
GTATTGTATTACAAACTTGAGTCCGGAGATTACACAGCTACTAAGAAGATGATTGTTATCAAGTAATTTTGGTTAATAAATCATAGAAATATTAAGGGCTTCCCTAAAAAGGAAGCCCTTTTTTATTTAATTTTAGACTTTGTCTTTATGAATTATTAATTACTTTGTTGTTTTTTAAAAAAAATGTTTATTTTTGGAAATAGAAATTATTAGTAATGAGTATATTTTTTAGATTTAGTTTTTTTAAGAACACCAGACCACGTAAATTTGATCCGATTCCTAGGTTCTATGATCCGGAAAAGGAATATATTGAAGATAAACTAAAAAAAGTTAGAAATGAAGAAACAGAGAAATATGATAAAATTAAAGCTAATATAAGAAATAATTTCAGAAATAGTCATACAGGGTTTGGTGTTAACAGATCAGGAAAAAGAAAGAATTATAATTCAAATATTAGATTGGTTGTTATATTGATATTTTTGATCTTAATAACATATATTTTGTTGATTAAATATTTGCCTCAAATAGAAAATTTTGTTAAATAAGAATTTTATGTCTGATATAATTCAACTTTTACCGGATTCAATAGCCAGTCAAATCGCTGCGGGTGAGGTTATTCAACGTCCTTCTTCCGTAGTCAAAGAGTTACTTGAGAATTCTATAGATGCCAACGCAAGTGAAATTACCTTGGTAATAAAAGATTCCGGTAAAACTTTAATACAAGTTTTGGATAACGGTATTGGTATGACACCTACAGATTGCAGAATGTGTTTTGAGCGACATGCGACTTCCAAAATTAAAAATGTAAATGATATTTTTAAAATTACTACTAAGGGATTTAGGGGAGAAGCACTTGCTTCAATAGCTGCAATTGCACATGTTGAATTGGTTTCAAGACAGAGAAATGATGAAGTTGGTACAAGGATTGTTATTATTGGATCAAAATTTTCAAAACAGGAGAAAATACAGAGTGATTTTGGTACTAAAATTTCTGTTAAGAATTTATTTTTTAATGTACCGGCAAGGAGAAAATTTCTTAAATCGGATACGGTTGAATATAAGCACATCATTGATGAATTTTTTAGAATAGCTTTAGCTCATAATGATATCTCATTTACCTTATATCATAACGGTAAGGAACTTTACCGCTTATTGAAGTCTTCTTTGAAACAAAGAATTGTTAGTATTTTTGGTAGAGGATATGAGAATAAATTATTGCCAATAGAAGAGAATATGGAATTATTATCTATTTCCGGGTTTATTGGTAAAATCGATGCAACAAGGAAATCCAGAAATAATCAATTTCTTTTTGTGAATAAAAGATACATAAAAAGTAATTATCTTTCACATGCTGTAAAATCAGCTTATGAAGAATATATTTCTGATGATCAGAATCCTATTTATTTTTTATATATGAATGCTGATCCTGCCAATATAGATGTTAATATTCATCCTACAAAACAGGAAATCAAATTTGAAGATGAAAAATTGATATATAATTATTTGAAAATTGCAATAAAGAGAATTCTCGGTAAATTTCATTATACTCCTTCGTTTGATTTTGAAAAAGAGCATCATTTTAATTTTGATCAAAAGAAAAAATTACATAATGATGGTGATAATATCGGCATTAAATCAAATATTTTTTCTTCTAAAATGAGAAAGACATCTCCTGATGATTGGGAAAAAGCATTTGAAATATTAAACGATAAAGAGTTGTCAGGATCTGATAATGTCCAAAAAGATAATATTGAAATTCCAAGTAAGCTTAATAACCAGACCTTTGAACTGGAAGAAAAAGAAAATTTTGTTAAGATACCATTGTTTCAAATAAAGAACTCATATATTGTTAAAGAAGTTGAAACAGGATTTATGTTAATAGATCAGTATTATTCTCACCAGAGGATATTATATGAACGGTATTTGGAGGCTTTTTCGTCAGGTAAATTTAATATTCAGCAACTTTTGTTTCCTGAAATTATTAAAGTTGAAGGACCCGATCTTATTTTATTTGATAAGTTAGTAGATGGGCTAAAAAAAATTGGTTTTAAAATTAAAAAGAAACAAAATGATCAATTGCTTTTGGAGGGGATTCCTGCTGTTGTGGGCAAACATAATAATTTTGACAGGATTATTAAAGAAATATTAAATGACAATGATTTGGAAAATAATTCGTTAGCTCGATTGAATGAAAAAATTGCCTCGGTAATTGCCCGCTTCAATGCCACCAATAAGGGACAAAGATTGACAAGTGAAGAGATGAATTATCTTGTTGAAAATTTATTTTCTTGTAAAAATCCTTATAAAAGTCCTTATGGGAAAAAAACTTTTATAATTATTGAAACCAAAGAGATTAAAAATCGTTTTAATAGATAATGGTATTATGATTAATTTATTAATCGATAACAATTTAATCAAAATTTTAACAAAAAATAATAAATAAATGATTCCTATATCTCCTTTGGTGAAAAATTTAATATTCATAAATTTAATAGTTTATTTTGCTGTAACTCTGTTGTTTCCAAATTGGATAATGTATTTTGAAGCGTTTTATCCGGCTTCTAAATATTTCCGGCCTATTCAGTTAGTAACTCACATGTTTATGCATGGAAACTTGATACCACATCTTTTCTTTAATATGTTTATGTTGTATATGTTTGGGAGTACTTTGGAATATTTATGGGGTCAAAAATTCTTTTTATTTGTTTATCTGGCTAGTGGTTTTGGGGCGATAGCGTTTCATTTTTTTGTTAAGTTTTTAGCGATACAATATTTTGCACACGATGTAACACCTGAAATTATGGATGAAATAATAAACAATGGTCGGGAAGTGTTGCAACAAGGCAAAAATTATGTTGGAATTGCTGGTAAAATAAATACAATTATAAATATTCCCGCTGTTGGGGCTTCCGGTGCTGTTTATGGCATTTTAGCCGGATTTGGAACGCAATTTCCGAGGAGATTATTGATGTTAATATTTCCTCCTGTAGCCTTGGAAGCCAGGATTCTTATTCCGGGTTTGATAATATTGGAATTATTTTTAGGATTTGGAGGAAGTGATGGAGTTGCCCATTTTGCTCATATTGGAGGTGCTATTACAGGATTTATTTTGACAAAATACAGATACAAATTCAATATGTAATGAGTATTTATGAAGATATAAGAAGATTTTTTATTTCCGGTAACATGGTTAATAGGCTTATTGTTGTGAATATTTTTGCCGGTTTGATTTATCTTTTTCTAAATTTATTATTAGGAAATTCTTTGACCGGAGTTAATATAAGAATGTATTATATGTTGTCGCTTGATCCGGTTTGGGATTTGAAGCATCCGTGGGTTTTTATTACTCATTTATTTGGGTCGGTATCAATTTTGCATTTTATTTTTAGCATGTTTTTTATATATTGGTTTGGCACTATTATAGGGGATCTTGTTGGGGATAAAAAAATATTGCCGTTATATATATTGGGAGGATTATCAGGTGCTATTAGTTTTTTGATTCTTGGATTTCTATTTATGCCCGGGACTATTTATTTTATATACGGTTTGGATTCTATTGTTTTATCCTTTGCTATAGCATCTGCAGTTTTAGTCCCGGATTATCAATTGAGATTAATTTTAATAGGCAACGTTAGATTAAAAATTGTTGTATTTATTTTTGTTTTTATTGAATTTCTTTACGCTGTAAGCAGTTATAATCCTGTATATTTTTCATATATTGGGTCTGTGATTTTTGGGTGGTTTTATATTTATTCAATGCGAAGGGGATTTGATATTTCCACCAAATTTAATAAAATTATAAATATATTTTTATCTTTTAAAAACAAACAAAATAGAAATCTTTCCGTTTCTTTTAAAGCGGATATGAAGAGAATAAGCAATAGAGAAAATGATTTTCAACATCAAAAAGAATTGGATAGGATTTTGGATAAAATTAAAAAAGAGGGGTATGAGAATTTAAGCGAAGAGGAAAAAGAATTTTTATTTTTAGCAAGC
>JALSPW010000087.1 GCA_026985735.1 Saprospiraceae bacterium | reverse complement strand
TATAGTAATTAAAAAATAAATTTAATGAAAGAAAGTCAAAAAATAATTTTGAATTCGACAGTTTTGTATGTAATTGCATTTTTATTGACAACAATAATTCATGAATTTGGGCATACTATCATAGGTTACATTTATGGGAGCAATCCTATTCTTCATCATAAATAGCGTCTGTCTAAAAAGGGCTTTTTTGTTAAAAACAAAGATTTTTGATAAGATTTTTACTTTTCCGAGACGAAGTGATGCCTTAGTATCAGCGAGTTGAGAAAAATAAAAAAAAATCGCAAAAGGAATGTTTTTAAATTTTAATGATTTTATGAATAGATACTAAATATATTCTATAAATAATAACCAATAGATAATTCAAAATGTAATGGATTATATAATTCCCATTTTTGATCTATTCTAGGATCTTTTAATATATTATTAAATATTATTTTATCGATTTCTTGATAATTTCTTGCTCTGTAATGAAGCCCAATAATAAATTTATATAAAATATATTTTAAACCTACATCAAATTGAATTTTGGTTAATTTGAATTCAGTTTTTTTATAAGGGAAATATGTATTACCATTTACAGCCGAATTATTTATTTCCCGGTATATATTAAATGCGGAATTAGCTTTGCAATCAATAATCAAGCGGGGCAGTATTCTGATATTGAATGTCAATGGTGTAGTAATTGAAATTTTACTATATCTATCCTGATGCCATAACATTTTTATTATATCTTGTTTAAAAACAAAATGATCAAAAGGTCTTAAAAATGTCGCAAGTTCATAATTTGTTCCAAATCCTATGGCAATCCCCAAAAAGTTAGAATTCAAAATATTTCTATTTATTGAAATTTTTATATTATATGTTCCCCATTTTTCAGGTTGTAAAGCAAGTAACATTGCTTTTTCAGAATAATGAAATAATCTCTTATCGTGTTGTTCTATTCCGAAGTTGGTTTGTATATACCAATTTCGTTTACTAATCTGAGCTTTGGTTATAATAGGAAACAAAAGGCTAATTAATAAAATTATAAATATTTTTTTCATTGGTTGAAAATTTTATTTAAAAAAATATAAATACAATATATATTTATTTTATGATTTTATAAATTTTTTATAAAATATATTTCCGGCAACTTTACACTTGATGATGTAGATTCCTTCCGGCAATAAATTCACCTTAATTTTAAATTGATTATCTGAACTTAAAATAGATTTAATGATAACTCCATTTACATTTATTATTTGTATTTCTTTGGATGTCTTGTTTTTTTGATTTTGAAAGTTTAAAATAATTTCATTACTTGAAGGATTAGGATAAATTAAAAAATTATTTTCTTTTATAAAATTAAGATTGATATTTTCATTATTTTCTTTTTTAAATCCCTTATCTCCTTTTCCCCAATCACAATCTTCAACCTGTACCCATAGACATTTTGTTGTAGTACCACATGAATTGGTCATACTTGCACAAACCCAACCCCAACCAGGTTGCCTTTCTGATCGGTATTTAGCTTTAATACCGGTGCCACTTCCGCTTATTGCTCCTCCAATTGACCACTGTATATCACCTATATAAGTAGAAAAAGGGTCAATAAAAGCAAATCCGAAATCATTTAAGCAAAGATAATCATCACCAAAAATATCAAAATCAGGTTTTCCGATCCATATATCTTTTGTTATAAATATATCATTACAATTAGGGGAACTTAATGTAAATGTTAAAGTTGCCTGGCCTTGAGCATTAGGTTTAGGGTTAAGTTGAGCAAAATTTCCATCACCGTTTGTTTCATCGTAAAATAAATTTGTAGGTTCTACCTGCCAAGTAACTTTTTTTGAGCATGGCATATTGTTGTGCAAAATATATAATTCAGATTCTTCACAAATTTCATTCGAACCTTGAATATAAGGATTTTTCATACAATCCATTGTGTTGGGATTAGTGGATGCACCTAGCCAATCTCTCAATCTTGTAGTATTTGTACCATTTCCTTCCCATGACAAATCAAATCTACCGAAAAAATCAGAGGAATCTATATTTGTACAACTTGCCTGACCTCCGGATAATTGACCAATAATTCTTTCCTGATTATTATACAAGGGGGCACCTGAACTGCCTCCTTCTGCTGTTCCTGCATCCCAAACAATTTCGTGGTAGTTACCATTTATGTTATTTGGATCATTGTCGTAAGATATCTTTTTTACATCCCCATGCGGATGATGTATGCAAACTGAATTTGGTGTAAGAAAATTAATTTTGTCCCATCCGGAAAATGAAATACCATCTATAGCTTTTAATTCTTGTGATAATTCCAATAAAGAAAAATCTGTGCCACTCCAGCTAGCTTTTAATTCGGATCCAAAATAAACTATCCATTGTGTTGGCGGGGTTTCCCCATTAGGTGTACAATCGGGACTTTGATAATTAAATCTAAATACATAATCATCAACAGGAAATATGTTTGTACAATGATTTGCTGTCAAAATATATGGAGTTAAATCACAACAATCGTTATTGATAAGTGCACCTGTACATATTCCATTACTATGAATAATTTTACAAACGGATTCACCTTGACATTGCCATCCTCCGTCACATACAAAATTAATATTACATGGCCCCGAAGTATTAAAATCATTATCATACAATTTGAATTGGAAAATTCCATAATCAAAACTTGAAATGTAAATTGATTGATTTAAATTTTGGTGTTTTAATTTTGGAATAAAAATTGATATATTGATTTTTTCGCCATTTAAATAATCGGATCTAAAAGTTCCGTTTTGGAAGACTAACCGTGTTATTGGACCAACTACAAATCTTGTTTCTTCATTATAGAGAAACATAATTGCTTTTTTGGGAAGAAATGTATTATCAAAACGAATACTCATAGACTTGGCATTTTCGCTATGAAGTACCATTTCCCATAAAAAATAATTGCTATATTCCGTGATTTTTCCATCTCGTTCCGTATAGTTTATGTCTTGTTTGATTGCTATTCTGGGCATTTTCCTATTTGTAATTCTATCTTGTTCTAAAACTTTTGCTACATCCACAAATGGAGTTTCAACAATCGGGATTTTCCGATTTGGATTATACCACGGGATATATTTCTCGATTTTATCATCAGGAGTTAGTACCCTTGTAATAACTTGTGCTTTGACAGAGAGAAATATTGATATTATCAATGCAAATATCAAACTAATCATTCTAAAGCTTTGTCTAGTGCCTTTCATAGTTTACATTATTTAAAATTAATAATTGTAGTTTTAATATTTGTCAAGTTGGAGTATAGTATTCTGTAAAAATAATGTAAAATATTGAAATCTAAAAAGTAAATCGTTGAATTTTTGAAATATTTTGTTAATAAAAGTCGTATTGGCAGGTTTATTTCAGAACAACTGAGCCGTTGGAAATTAAGGTGACCCCGAAATTAATAAAATCATTTTATTAAAAATATTTTAACTTTAGTCTTGATAAATGACTGAACGGTCTCGGAGAGAAATGACTTTTGATCTTTTGTCATTATCAATTATCAATTCTCAATTATTTATCTCATGTTCAAGATGTTATTAAAATTATTATTTTTACGGGTCAGTTGTTCTGAATTTTATCTTTTATCTTTTATCTTATATCTTTTATCTTATATCTTTTATCTTATATCTTTCTCTTCTATCCTAATCCTAAATCCCTATCCCTTGTAAAACGGAAGTTTTACTACTTCTCCTTTTATCTGTTTTCTACCGAAATCAATTAAAATTTCCGTTTCCGGATTTATGTAATCCACTTGAATATATGCCATGCCAACAGGTATGTCAAGAGAAGGGGCGAATGTACCTGATGTTACCACTCCTATTTCATTCCCGTTATTATCCAATATTTTATATCCATGGCGGGGAATCCTTTTTCCTTCCATTTTGAATCCTGCCAATTTCCGTTTTACACCTTCTTTATATTGTTTGATAAACAATTGTTTTGAAGGATATTCTGCTTCTTTTTTGAATTTTGTTATCCACTTCAAAC
>JALSPW010000086.1 GCA_026985735.1 Saprospiraceae bacterium | reverse complement strand
AAATAGTAGAATTATCCGATGGGCTGGAAGAATTGCAAATAACTTCATTCTATAGTAGTTATAGCGGCACTTCATTAATGGCATTTTCGGGCAAAGAATGGGGTGCAATCTATGGAAACAATTTTGCCAGAAATGAAAACGGGGATATTATTGTTGATAAAAGAGGAATGCCCCAAAGCGGAGATAAACCGGAAATATTAGGTTATGTTAATCCCGATTGGGTAGGAGGAATTAGGAATACATTTGGATTTAAAGGTTTCAATCTAACAGCTCTAATCGATTTCCGCAAAGGAGGAGATGTATTTAGTTACAGTAAAGCAATAGGTCAACATGCTGGAATTTTACAAGCAACAGTTGAAGGAGGAATACGTGAAAACGGTATGCTTGTAGATGGTGTTTATGAAGATGGTACTATGCTTGATCTAAATGGCGACGGAGAAGTCGAAGATGTCAGTGGAATGAAAAACGAAACTGTTATCGCAGCCCGTACCTACTGGAGAAGTTCAAGAAACTGGGGAGAGCTTTCTGTTATTGACGGAAGTTTCATAAAATTACGAGAAGTGGTATTATCGTACAATATACCCAGAAACTTTTTGAATAACCTAAATATTCAAAGCGGTACAATCTCATTTTTCAGTCGGAATCTGGCTTTACTCTATACTGACAAAAGCAATGATGTCCATATAGATCCTGAAGTTTCAACCGGAGGTACTGTTGCAGGTACAGGACTTGAATCATATCAATTACCTCCTTCGAGAACACTTGGTATTAAATTAAATTTAAAATTCTAAAAATATAAAAAATGAAAAAATATATTTATATGATTTTAGTAGGATTGTCATTAATATTTATTGCATCCTGTACTAAAAATTTTGATGAAATAAATACAAATCCCAATAATCCGGACAGAGCTCCTTTAACAAATGTTTTTGCTTATGTTATTCAAAATCTGTCAGCAAAATTCGGGACTACTGAAATGGAATACGCAGCCTCGTATGTTGGCCATGTAACAAAAGGAACATATACGGACGTCACAAATTATGTAACTTCTCCAAGTCCGGCAATTTGGAATGGAGTTTACAGAACTACCGTATCAAATGCTAATTTTGTAATCAAAGAAGCTGAAAAAGAGGGAAATCAAAATCTTCAGGCAGCAACAACAATTTTAAAAATTTACGGATTGCAATTGGTAGTGGATATATATGGAAAAGCTCCTTATTCAGAAGCAGGTTTAGGCAGCGAGGGCCTTGTCCATCCCAAATACGATTCTGAAGAGTTTATTTATGATGATTTTCTTACTCAATTGGATAAAGCCAATGATATGTTGGTTGATAACGCTTCAGCCGGCTTTCTCGGAGATGGAGATATATTGTATGGAGGTGATATTTTAAAATGGAAAAAGTTTTGTAATTCCCTTCATTTACGTGTTGCCATTAGAATGTCAAATGTAAACGAGAATAAAGCAAAAGCGGAAATAGCTAAAATACTGGGAGACCCTGTAAAATATCCTATTTTTGAATCTAATGATGATAATGCTTTTTTAAGCTATCCGGGTGGAGATTGGATTGAACCTTGGACAGCAAGACACAGTTCCATCGGAGATGATTGGATTGCAAAACCAATTGTTGATGTTTTATTGGATTACAATGATCCCCGTATAGCATATTACGCTGCTCCAAAAAGTGACGGCACTTATGAAGGTTTAGCTGTTGGAGAACCATTGGATAAATTATATTCACGTGTAAATGACAGATTTATAAAAAATCCAACAGGAAGTGTCTTCTTTTTAAAATACTCGGAAGTGGAATTTATAAAAGCTGAAGCAGCGCAAAGAGGTTTTGTCAATCTCAACGCTAAAGATGCTTATGAAGCTGCAATAACCGCCTCTTGCAAAGAGTATGATATCAGTGATGATGATATCTCGGCATATCTGCAAGGAGAAAAAGTTGCTTATAATAATGACCTCAATCAAATATATATGCAAAAATGGATATCATTATTTAGACAAAGTTGGGAAGCTTGGGCTGAAATGAGACGAACAGATGTTCCTGCTCTTCCCCCTGCAGCCAATTCCGCTCATCTTGGACATAATCGAGTACCTTTTAGATTTTCATATCCGGAAACAGAAAAGAAATTGAACTCGGCAAATATCCCTTCCGATGTAAATGAAGTTGATAATTATTGGGGCTACCAAATCTGGTGGGACACAAGAACCGGAGTACAATAAATAAATATTATTAAAAAAAAATTAAAAAATACTATATTTTAAAATTATTTTTATATTTTTGCTTAAACAAATAAAAATTAAACTTATGAAAAAAATTACACTTTTCTTAATTCTCACGATTGCTATTATAGCAAACACACAAGTCTTTGCACAAGACACATGGAAATTATTTACAGAAGATTTTGAAGATCAAATCGCAAGTACACGTTGGGATGCTGCAGAAGCAGGAGATGCTAACAAAATTAATTATGCAGCAAGCTATTCTGCTTTAGGAATGGAAGCGGCTCCGGGTGGAGGCGAATATTGCCTTAAAATCGAAGTTAACACTGATCCTGACAATGGTCAAGCTAGTTTTGTTGGTTTATTCCCTAAAGGTTTTAGCTTTAAACCTCCTTTCACTCTTACTTTTGACACTTGGTTAAATTGGGAAGGATCCGCCGGTACTACTGAATTCCTTTATTATGGCGTAGGACATGCTGCAGCTGCTGCATTCCCCGAAGATGGTTTTGATTTTGCCTTCACAGGAGATAACGGGTCAAGTAGAGATGTTAGATTGTATAAAAACGGTGCTGAACAAAAAATAGACGAATGCGAAACTTGCGTTTACGCAGATGGAACTCAAAACAACATACCCGGTGGTATCTATGCCGGCTCTGTTGTTGATGTGGATCCTGATACCGATGGTGCTTATCCAGGTATGCAATGGTTAACAGTTTCTGTTGAAGCTTCAGAAGAAGCTACAATCTTTTATGTAAACGGAATTGAATGGGCAAGAATGAATGAAGTTGCTACTGAAGGAAATATCCTTATGGGATATATGGATATTTTTTCATCAGTTGCTCCTGCTACCAACTTTGCATTGTTCGATAATGTTGCCGTTACACGTCCTGTTAAAGCTAACACTTCAGACAATAGCATCAATAATGCTTATGTTTATCCTAACCCTGCAAGTGGTTACATGAATATTGTTGTTGAAGAAAATTCAAAATTCGAACTTATTAATCTTGCCGGTCAAACTTTGATTAGCCAAAATATCGAAGCAGGTACTACTGAGATTAATATTTCAAACCTTAACAGTGGTATGTATTTCTCAAGAATAACAAGTGAAAGTGGTAAAACACAAATGCTTAAAGTACAAATTCAGTAGAAATCTATTATTGAAAAATAAAAAAGCCATTACATAAATTAAGTTATGTAATGGTTTTTTTTACCCTTCTAAAATTCAATACAAAACGATTTATTTACATAATTCAAAATTTAAACCCGGTGGTTACCGTAAGTTTATTATCGTGCTTCTTTATATCGACTGATGGAGAACGTTCTGTCTGCTCTGCAACATAAGGATAATAAGAATATGAATTATTAGTTCCTAAAAAAGCAAAATCAATATAATAATTATTTGCCCTATAACCAATACCAAAACTATATACTATGTCGGCTTGATATCCTCCAGCTGAAAAAGGTGTATCCAATAACCCTCCACCTATCCTAAATCTGTACTTTTTATAAGCAAATTCACTTCCTGCTCTAAAATTAAATGCAGATTTCAAATCATTCCTTATTTTCTCATTTTGAATTTTTTCATTCTCAATGTCATAAGGATCTGAACTCGATTTTCTAAAATTGTATCTCGATGATGTATAGTTTACATATTCTGCATCAAAATTAATAAATCCGGCGACATCCCCACTTTTAAACAATTTGCCCGAACTTAAAATAAATTTCCATGGTGTCTTAAATTTGTATTTAAAATATCCGGAATTATCCAGAGGATCAAAATCATAATTCCTGCTATCAACATTAAAATTAATATCATAATCATCCTGTAATGAATAAATGGTCGGACTATGCATAGCAAAACCTATCCTGATATCCTTTGGTAAAATATACACTATGCCTGCTTTTAAATTTGCCCCTACCCCAACAGTCGTATAATCTTCACTATAAGTTAAATTACTGAAATAAAAATCATCATCTTGTTTTAATTCATCCGGGGCTTCTTCATTGTAATCCCTTTCAGTGTAATAATTCAAAAAAGGAATACCTACCGAAACTCCGAATATAAATTTCTTATTAAAATTTCCTCCTAAAGCAAATAACAATTCATTTATGCTTCCTGATTCAAAAATAGTAAGATTTTTATCAATCGGCACATCATTCCAAGGAGTATAATCAATTCCGGAAACCAATCTGGTATCTTCAATAATACTACCGGGATTGCGCCCTGATGCATTAACAGTACTATTGAAACTTGAAGTTTTATTCATTCCTATAGCAAAATTCAAAGATATCCACTTTTCCGATTTCCTACGTGAATTAGTGACAAAACCAATATTTTCAAAACTAAATTTACTATTTAAACCTGTTTTGTTTTTCTTGCCAAAATCAGTTTTTGAATATCCGTTATTTAAGCCGAAAGAGACATTGAATTCACTCTTCCAATAGTTTCCTAAAGCAGCCGGATTATAACTAATAGCCCCAAAATCACCTCCCATAGCACCAAATGCCCCGGCTACTCCCATTGTTCTGGCAGTAGAATAATATGTAGATCTTGAATACCTTACTGCATCTTCCAAGGTTTGTCCAAAAACCAACAAAGGAAGAAAAATTAAATTTAAAATAATATACTTTTTCATAAATTCCTATTTTATAATCTATCCAAAATTAAGGGAATGACCAAGATCATTCCCTTTTATGCTATATCTATAATAATTTCCACTACCTTCTTCTATATGAACTAGATCTACTACTACTTCTCCCTGAACTACTTCTACTCGTACTACTTCTTCCTGATGATTTAAATCCACTAGAAGAACTATGTGAACTACTGCTTCTATAAGATCTGCTACTACCAAAACTATTCGACGATCTATGAGTACTTCTTGACGGAGAACTATGGTTATAAGATCCATGAGATGAACTATTCGCTCTTGATCCGGAAGGATAATTCCTTGTACTCCTTTTCTTCTCTGTTCTGCTTCTTGAAGAATTATAAGACCTTGCAGAACTCCTTGTTCGCCTATCCGACCTGTAATCACTTTTGCTACTTCTTCTACTTCTGTCAGGAACTATTTTCCTTTTAGTACTCGATGATCCTGTTCTATTCATATCACGATGTCTATCATAATCCATGGAAGAAGAGCCTTTTTTATCATATCCGGAATTATATTTTCTTCTCCTTTTGCTTGAGTTATCTCCCTTTGGAGACTTTCTATCAACCGGATTGAAGGAATCACTTCCTGTTTTACTTTTACCTTTATTCAAATCGCTATATCCGTTATTGTAACGGTCATTTGATTTATTCCGAACAGTTCTATCTCCGAAAGGAGACCATCTTTTAGGATGAGTAGATTTATTTGATTTACCCATACCTATAGATTTACCATCAATCTTTTTATCAGTGACTTTTTTCTTATCATCATAAGCTCCTGTCAATCCGGAAGGAACTGTATGTTTCCTATCTCTTACTCCAATCTTTGGTTTACCTTTTTTTGAAGAAACAGTAGAAATACCATGTCTGGATCCATAATGTTTATTTTTATTGGTATTATTATAATAACCGCTATCTCCATAATAATAACCACCGTATCCATTGCCATAGTAATTTCCATAATACCCCCCATAACCACTTCCGTAATAACCACCATAGCCATAATAACCACCATAACCCGAATATCCATAATATCCGTCATAAAATCCATCATTATAACCATCCCAATAGCCATTATTATATCCGGAATAATATCCTCCCCAACCATATCGTCTGTATCTCCATGGATCGTAATATCCATATCTATACCATGGTCTATAACCATACCCTGAACTTATATAAATCGATATTCCGGGTGTATACCAATAATTATCATAGAAAAAGGGGTCATAATAATCAAAATAATAATGCCTTCGATGAAATCGCCTTATTCTTTTCGTATAATAATAATCATCATAATAATCATCATAATAGTAATCATCATCATAATATTCATCATCGTCATAATAGCCATCTTCTTCATCATTAACAATCACAGTTGTATATTCACCATCTAAATCAGGATCATAATACAAATCATCAAATTGAGCAACTGCCGTTGTTGACATTATCAAAAAGAATGATAAAAACATCCAAAAAACAACAAACTTTTTCATAATATTAAATTTTTATTGTAAATAATTTAACTCTTTTTTTACTTCACACTGCAATTTATTACTTTTGCACGAATTTTTGTGTTAATAAAATATTAAAGTTTTCATAAAAGTTAAAAATTTGTCAAAAATATCGTGATTTTCATTAAAATCTATTATAAAAAGACATATTTTCAACGATTACTCAACTATTTAACATCTGTTTTATTAACGAAGTTTCAAAAATATATAATTTTAAATTTTTCTTAACATTTAATGTATAATAAATAATGGCAAAAGAGATTACACCCAGAAATGAAAATTATTCACAATGGTATTTGGATATTGTTAAAAAAGCGGGATTAGCTGAAAATTCTGCCGTAAGAGGATGCATGGTAATTAAACCCTATGGATATGCTATATGGGAAAAAATAAAAGATGAACTGGATAGAAGATTTAAAGAAACCGGTCATCAGAATGCTTATTTCCCCCTTTTCATACCAAAAAGCTTTTTAAGCAAGGAAGCTGATCACGTAGAAGGATTTGCCAAGGAATGTGCGGTAGTAACTCATCACAGGCTCATGAACAATCCTGATGGTAGTGGTGTAATAGTGGATCCTGATGCTAAACTTGAAGAAGAACTAATAGTAAGACCAACCTCTGAAACAATAATTTGGAATACATACAGGGATTGGATAAATTCATACAGGGATTTACCTTTATTAATAAATCAGTGGGCGAATGTTGTAAGATGGGAAATGAGAACAAGACCGTTTTTAAGAACTGCGGAATTTTTATGGCAAGAAGGACATACTGCTCATTCTACCAGTGAAGAAGCAATGCAAGAAGCTAATACCATTCATGATGTCTATGCGGATTTTGCCGAATCCATTATGGCTATGCCTGTAATAAAAGGCTCCAAATCTGAATCCGAAAGATTTGCCGGAGCTCTGGAGACTTATACTATAGAAGCGATGATGCAAGATGGCAAAGCTCTTCAGGCAGGTACATCACATTTTCTCGGACAAAATTTTGCTAAAGCTTTTGAAGTGAAATTCCTCAATGAAAATAATAAAGAAGAATATGTCTGGGCGACTTCATGGGGGGTTTCCACAAGACTCATAGGTGCATTGATAATGACACATTCTGATGATGACGGTTTAATCTTACCTCCAAAACTTGCTCCTATCCAAGTTGTAATTGTTCCAATTCCAAAACCCAATGATGATATTATGGAGGTAGCTGAAAAAATTGCAAAATCTCTAAGAAGCAAAGGTATTTCCGTAAAAATAGATACAGACAGAAAAAAACGCCCGGGATTCAAATTTGCAGAATATGAAATGATGGGAGTTCCTGTAAGACTCGGTTTGGGAAAAAGAGATATTGAAAATAAAGTGATAGAAGTAGCACGCAGGGATACTAAAGAAAAGACTTCCGTGCCTATGGATAATATTGAAAATTATATCGAAAATCTGTTGGCTGAAATACAGGAAAACCTATTGAAAAAGGCAAAAACATTTAGAGAAGAAAGAACTTCATATACAGATACTTTTGAAGAATTTAAAGATGTACTTGAAAACAAGGGTGGTTTTATTTACGCACATTGGGATGGCACTGCTGAAACGGAAGAAAAAATCAAGGAACTAACCAAAGCTACAATTCGTTGTATACCTAATAATTCCATTGATGAAGAAGGAGTAGATATGATATCCGGTAAACCATCAAAAAGAAGGGTTTTATTTGCAAAAGCATATTAACGGATATGTTTGAGGAAACTCGATAAATTTAGAAACAAATATGGCAATTAGAAAAAATATTGAAGTAAAAAACAAAAAAGCATCATTTGAATACAACCTTCTTCAAAAATTCGAAGCTGGAATTGTTTTGTCAGGAACAGAAGTAAAATCCATAAGAGATGGCAAGACAAATATCAATGAAGCATATTGCCTATTTGACAAAAATGGAGAATTATGGATAAAAAACATGCATATTTCCGAATACAAATTAGGTTCATATTACAATCATGAACCCAAAAGAGACAGAAAACTTTTATTGAAAAAATCAGAATTAAAAAAACTTTTACGTAAAGTAATGGAGAAAGGATACACTATAGTTCCTGTAAGAGTATATTTTTCTGAAAGAGGATTAGTCAAATTGGAAATTGCTTTAGCTCAGGGAAAAAGATCCTATGACAAGAGAAATTCTATAAAAGAGAAAGATATGAAAAGAGAAAGCAGCAGAATAAAAAAATGGAATAAATACTAAAACAAATTATATTTTGGATATTATATATGAAGACAATTGGATTATCGCATTAAATAAACAAGCAGGCATACCGGTTCAGCCTGATAAAACAAATGACAACAGTCTATTTGATAATGTTAAAAAATACTTAGGGTTTGAGCCTTATATAATTAATAGAATTGATAGACCGGTGAGTGGGATTGTTATTTTTTCCAAAACAAAGGAAAGTACAAAACATTTTTCCCGTACTATTCAAAATAAAGAAACATTTAAAACATATTTTGCCGTCACAGAAAACATTTTAGAAGATAACAAAGGTAAATTGGAAGATTATCTTATTAAAAAAAATAAGAAAGCATATATTACAAAAAATACAACCATCGGTAAAAAGGCTATTTTAGACTATGAGTATTTCGGTAAAAGCATAAATTATCATTACTATAAGATAACAATTAAGACAGGTCGATTTCATCAAATCAGGGCACAACTTGCTAATAGAACTTGTTGTATTACCGGTGATGTGAAATATGGTGCAAAAAGATCTAATAAGGATAGAAGCATATATTTACATGCTTTTTCAATATTGTTTTATCATCCTTTCAAAAAAAAACAAATAATTATAAAAGCTGATTTCCCCGATAAGAGTATTTGGAATGATTTAAAGACAAAAATTTAAAATTTCTTTAAAAAATCCTATCAGTAGAATAAATATTTTGTAACTTTGCACACTTGAAATCATAATAAGCCCGGGTGCTGGAACTGGTAGACAGGCATGGTTGAGGGCCATGTGTCCGTATGGGCGTGCGGGTTCGACTCCCGCTCCGGGCACTTAATAACGAATCACAATTGATATAATTCAATAAAGCGATTTGATGTAAAATCCATACTCTTTTAATCCGGGTATGGATTTTTAGTATATATAAATATTTTATTTTTATAAGTCAATATTTGTTAATTAGTTTTATATTAATAATATTTTTATAAAAAAAATTATATTTTAATTGTTTCAGTGAACTATATTTATTAATTTAGCGTTAGATATATAAAATAGGGATAGTATAAAACAAAAATAAAGTAATTAATTCATTAATATAAAAATTAAAGTCAATATTTAAGATGTAGTTTTCTTATTTTGAGACCTTAGTCGGAAGAGCCCGAATTTGCGCCTGCGAGTTTGGGCTTGTTTTTTACAAAAAAAAACGGAGCCAAAAATTAGACTCCGTTTTATAAATAATTTTAAATTTTGAATTTTATTCTCCGAAATTATATCCAAATGTCATTTCGTGAGAGCCGTTATTATATGTTTGAAATTGTTTGAATGAAAAATCATAAGAATAATAAAAATTAATTTTATTTAATTTAGCTCCTATCACAAAGCCCAATCTTTTATCATCGCCAAGACCATAAGTAACACCACCCGATAATTTACCATCATAAAATGTTAATAATAAATTAGCATCTATCAAAGTATTGATATTACGTAACTTTTTCACATAAAGACTAGGCAAAACTTTCATATCATACTCGTCTATATTATAAATATACCCTACTCCCAGAATATAATTAAATGATTTTTCCTCAATTGTTTCATCTTTTCCCTTATTGAGTTTTGATCTCACTAAGCCGGGTAATACTACACTGAGAATAAATTTCTTCTGAACGGTACCATGCAATCCGATTGCAGCGTCGAAATATTTTGCTCCATCTTGTTTATCTGCAATAAGAGGATCATTTCTATCTACAGGACCTCCGGAAAGAGACCCTACTTTATATGCAATATATTCGGTAGTAAATCCAAGACCGAAATCATAATTTTCTCCCTTTATTTTATATGAATAAGAAAGAACACCCTTAATTGTTTGAAGAGCGCCATAAGTATCATTCATAATAAATGCTCCTAATCCGACTTTATCGGTAACCATTCCATCATAAGACAAGCCGAATGTCCTTGGAGATCCAGGATGATTAGACCAAGTATTTCTATAATTCAAAAATAACTTCTGGCCTGATTTACAACCGGCAGCTCCGGGATTTATCAACACAGGATTTATAAAATATTGTGTAAAAATATATCTGCTTTGAGATAATCCCAGATATGTAAATCCAATTATAAAAATCAATGATAAAAATATTTTTTTCATTTGTCTATTATTTTATATTTTCAATTATTTTCTTAAAATCGTAACTGTACCTTTATAAATATTCTTAACTCCAAATTCATCAACTCCGATAAATACCCACATATAACTATCTTCTTTCAACTCATTGCCATTCTTATCGACACCATTCCAAGTACCGTCATAACCAGCCTGATAATATACTTCATTACCCAATCTGTCATAAACATAAAGTTCATTTGAATCAAAATCATCAAAACACTTAAACAAAAAGTATTCATTAAATTCATCACCGTTTGGAGTAACTATCACAGATCCTGTATAACAGTCGCTTTTATCACAATCATCCACTTCTATTGCATCGGAAATAACAGTACATTTATTCAAATCGGTAACATTTACAACATAAGTACCTTTAGACAGATTTTCAATTGTCTCTTCATTTTCTCCTTCAACTCCCCAATCAATTGTATAATCCGGAACGCCACCGTTTACCGTAACAGTGATACTTCCGTCATCTTTTCCTGCATTAGAGCAATTGACTTCATCAACAGTGATTGACAAAGCATCCGGTTCAGTAATCGAAAATGTATCGGAAACTTCCTTATTGTAAGCATCCACCACTTTCAAAATATGTTGTCCGGCACAAACCTCACTATAAGGAAGTTCAATTTCATTTCCATCCAGATAAACTTTCCAAGGTACATTTGCTATTATATCCGCATCAATGTGTCCGTTGCAATCACCATTACAAGCCACACCATATCCGCCATACAATGAATTATTAGCTTTCACCGTTACTGAAATATCTTCAAGAACGCCAATCACTTCAAAAGAAAAGCCTTCAGTGGTACAACCACGAGAATCGGTAACCACAAGAGTATATGTACCGGGTTCAAGTCCGCTTAAATCTTCACTATCACTTGTAAATCCATCCGGGCCTGTCCAACTATATGTAAATCCACCTGAGCCACCTTTTACTTCAACATTTATAGCATCAGGCTCTATTACATTGCCTTCAACAGAAATTGCTTCCGCCGGATTGGTAATAGTATAAGATAATGTTTTTGATTGGCCTTTACTATCAGTTATTGTCACTGTATAATCTCCTGCAGCAAGATTATTTCTTGATGCTGTTCCCGCAATCCCATCACTCCATTCAAAAGTATAAGGAGTACAACCTCCAGTGGCAGATACGGTAATACTACCATCATTACTGTCTTTGCATGTAATATCAGTCATACTTCCGTCTATTACCAGAGCTGATATTTCTGATTCAACAGTGAATGTTTTTACAACGGAAGGACAATTATTAACATCCGTAACTGTAACCGAGTAACTACCTGCATCAATACCGCTTGCAATAGGATGATCACCTATAGAAGAAGGTGTCCAAGCAAATGTATAAGGATTTGTTCCTCCCGAGACAGCTAGAGCAATGGCTCCTTGTGAAAAACATGTGACATTGGTGATAGTTTCAGTAACAACCAAAGGATCAGGTTGAGTTACCGTAAAGTTTTTCGTAACGGAAATACTACTATCATTTTTATCTGTAACAGTTACCGTATATGTACCGGCACCAACACCTATTAAATTTTGAACATTATTAATAATAACTCCTAAACTGTTTTTCCATTTAAATGTATAATCTGCAGGCTCCCCGGATATTGTTATATAAATTTTACCATCCGTACCACCATTACATTTTACATTTTCCACTACCCAATCTATAATTTGAATATCGCATTTAATTTCGACGCTTCCGGGTATTTCAATATGAGGAAGCACAACTTCATTTGAAGTAACTTCAATTGCAAAATTGGGTGGGTCACCTATAATATCAACAGAAGTTTTATCTTTGCAATCCCCTACAACATCAAAACATAGCTGGAATAAAGTACCTCCGTCTGCGACAGTTTTACCCAAAGCTGAATTAAATGCTATTTTCAATCTTTTCTTTCCATTAAACAATCCATCAACCAATAAGATATTACCGGAACTTCCTTCTGTAATACCTATATTATTAACATCCCCCAACCCTTTCCAGGTCATCACGGTAGGGTCCCATTCAACGACAAACTGAAATGATTCGATATTAGTAAAGTTTTCAGAAGTAATATCAACGCAAACGGTAGAATTTTTATCTGCTGTTTCATTAGAGGCGATAAACTTAACCGCATTATCGATATCGCCAACAGTTACACAACCTCCTTCTGTATAGCTTGGTAAAATATTTCCATTTTGATCTGTAACTTCCAATTCCAGTGAATCACAGAAATTCAGACAACTCACATCACCATTTTCTCCATTAATCAAAAAACATAATTCAATCAATACGGAATCATCCTGAAGATTCAACGGCTCATCGGAATACATAAGATATTTATAGGTACTATCACCTGTAACAAATGTAGTAACATTAGCACCGTTTTCACTAGCCCAGTTATTTGATTCTCCAACAAAAGACATAAAATTATGGTCATAACACACAGAAAACTGCAATGCCGAGATATTCACAAAACTATCGACTCGAATGGGGATACATATTTCCGTACCTTTACCCGCAATCACATCATCGAGCAATAGACCTACGCCTACATTATTTCCTCCACTTCCATTACAATTATCCCCCGGAATCATAATTGTACTTTCATTTGAATTCAATGGATATTCATTTTCGTCATCATACCCATACGTAATCAAACTCTTTCTGTATTGATCCGGATCTGTTAAATCCAAAGTTGTTTCATCGCAAGGATCTCCGGTATAATCATACTTGACAGTAAACAAAACGGTACCATCATCAAATGTTTTACCGAGTCCTGAATTTGAAAACCAATTTGAAGAAAGGATATCAGCTCCCAACTCTCCATTACCAAAGGATATACCTGATAAATCGGGATTGGAATATGTGATTGAATTTTTTACCATTACAGTAGAATCCCATTTCAAATACATTTGAAATCCCAATACATCGGTAAAACTATTTGCTTTCACATCAATTTCCACATAGCTATCCGTTGCTACCTTGGTTTCAAAATAAATAACGCAATCATTTTGGCCGAAAACTGCAAGTTGGCCAAGAAACATTAATACAAGAATAATGTATTTTTTCATTTGCTTAAAATTTTAATTTATAGACTAATCTTAAAATATAATACAAAAATATAAATTAATTTTAATATGTTATATAATTAATATAATAATAATTAAGCTAAAACAATAAAATATCAATAATTTATATTTTTTTTCACTATTAAGATACAAAAAAACCTTTATCCGCTGCAAAAAAAGCGGATAAAGGTAATTTTTAATGATTTGAATTTATTACTTAGCTAACAATATCATTTTCCTCACTGCCATATTCTCTTCATTTTCAACTTTGTAATACATTACACCGCTTAAATTTTTCAAATCATCTTTACTCATTTTCACAGAATTATAACCCTTAACGAATTCACCTGATTTTTTCAATATTACTTTACCGGTCACATCAAATACTGTAATGGTAACATTTCCGTCTTCAGGTAAACTAAACGATATTTTCGTTTCATTGCTAAATGGGTTTGGAGTATTTTGATATAGTGCAAAACCTCCTGTTGCCTCATTTCTGTAATTCAATTCAAGACCCATAATATCCAAATCTTCATTATAAGCTTCGGGATTAAGGTCTGTCACAAGATTCAATTGGTTTATTAATTGTCCGTTATTTTTTGCTTTCAATACAAGAGTAAATAATATTTCGTCTTCATTTATTACTTGATCTTTCAATGCATTCCAGCTAAAGAACAATTTATTATCATGTATAGAGTAGTTATTTGCATTAACTTTCAATTCATTTGCTTCAATCGCTTTAAATTCAAGATTTTCACCAATGTTCAAACTAAACTGCATACCTGACAAATCATTAATTCCGGATATTTTAACAGGAACTGATATAGTTTCACCTGATTTAAACGTTTTGTTAACCATATTCATACTTAACACTCCTCTCATATTAATTGGAGTAGATGAAGTAGAATTAACTACTGCCGTATTGTTGACATCTCCAATTTTCACTGCTATAAAATGATTGTCCGTCAAATCGTTATTTATGTTATTCACATATATTGTATGCATATCCCCTTCTTGTGTCAACCAAGGATTTTGAGGATTAATAAATTCATATTTACTATTTACGAACATCCACGCATCATTGATTCCCGGATTTTCAGCAGTTCCCAATATCAATTTTCTCAATCCCAAAATGTCACTTGCTGTAATCTTTTGATCATTATTAGCGTCTGCAGCCAACAGTTTATAAGGAGTATTCAATTCCTTAATACCCAAAATATGTTTTTGAATTATCACAAGGTCAAGAGTTGTCAACCCATTAAGATAATTATCATTCATTTCCGCCTGAAGTTTATAATCTCTTTCCATTGGCACTGAGAATTCAAAGAAACCATCACCATTTGTTTTAACGGATTGTGTCTCATGTACGTCCATATCTTCTAATTTAACGCTGGCATTTTCAACTTTTTTATCA
>JALSPW010000085.1 GCA_026985735.1 Saprospiraceae bacterium | reverse complement strand
AGATCTTCAATATTTATATTTGCCGCCAACAATATAAAAAGTATTGATATCAACAGGATACTAAGTGATTCTTTAAAATGTAAAATATGATTAAGTCCTTCAAATTTTAGATTTGTAAGTACCATTCCCATCACTACTACAGATAGAATTCCCGACTCAACTGCCAGAAAATCAGATGCTATAAATACACCCAATACAAGAGCCAGGGTGAAAATATTCATTAAATAATCAGGTATTAATTTGAATTTTAATAAATAGTAAAGAAAATATGCTGAAGTAAAACCAACACTTAATCCTGTAATAACAATTTTGGCAAAAGATTGAAAAGCATGTTGTCCGAGATAATGCCCTCCTTCTCCGGCTACAACAAATTCAAAAACAATAATGGCAATCAAAGCACCGATTGGGTCAATTAGAATTCCTTCCCATTTTAAAATAGTTGCGACATTTCTATTAAGAGAGATATTTCTTAATATTGGAGCAATAACTGTTGGTCCTGTAACAATAATCAAGGAACTAAAAAGATAAGATATTGTCCAATTTAATCCAAAAAGATAATGTGCCGAGATTGCTCCACCAAAAAAAGTAATGACAACACCCCAGAAAAGCATTTTGGCAATAACAGGTCCGATACCTTTTATTTCTTTTAGTTTTAATGTCATTCCTCCTTCAAATAAAATTATCCCGATAGATAGTGTGACAAAAGAAAAAAGGAGGTCTTCGGGAAACAGCCCATGGTGTAGTTCGGATTTGTACATTGGTTCTATCCACTTTAATCCGTCATGGGTGAAGTATGTTGATATTGGTCCAACTAGAAGTCCTATTAATATAAGAGGGAGTATTGCAGGAACTTTTATCTTCCATGCAAACCATTGGGCTAATATTCCTAATATTATAATTGCGGCAAGTTGATACATAATAGTTACATTAATTTTTAATAGAATCTGTTTCTTCTTCAAATTCTTCTTCAAATTCGTCCATTTCCTCTTTTTCTTCCATTCTCAATTGTTGTTCTTCTTCCGGTTTTATTTCTTTGTGTCTACCACAATCTATTAAATCTTTGTATTTTGGATTGTCAGGTGTTTTAAATCTTTTGTTGTAGTCAAAATTTATAGTGGTATCATTTTCTAAGGAATAAATAAATTTTTGTACAATCGGTCTTGCCATTACAAAGCCTTGACCATCTTCAAGGGTATAAAACCTTACCCATTTTTCATCTCCACCTGTCCATACTCCTGTGACAATATTTGGAGTAATTGACATAAACCAACCATCTGCATAATCGTTGGTAGTACCTGTTTTGCCACCTATTTCGGATTTCACCCCTTCCAACAAAAATCTTCCGGCGACATTATTTTTTAACATATCTACCATTATATAATTATACATAGGATTAAGCGCTCTTTTATGATGAGGTAATTCCGTATAGATTATCCTCCCGTTTTTATCTTCTATTCTTGTTACAAAAACAGGTTTGGTATAAACTCCATTATTGGCAAAAGTGCCATAAGCTCCCGTCATTTCCATTACGGATAAATCGGCTGCTCCAAGTGCAATAGCGGGCACTTTAGGAAGTAAATATGCTCCATTGATTTTTTTGTTTTTATCGATACCCATATTATTAGCTAAATCCCTTACTACTTCGATATTGCCAAGTTCCTTTACAAGCCGGACGGTAATAGAATTTTTGGAATAGAGCAATCCTTGATATAGATTGTATTTGTTGCCGGTAAATTTACCATTGGCATTAGTTGGAGTCCATTCTTCTTTTAGATAAAAAGTTCCTTCTCCCGGAACTATGGAATATTGAATGTCTTCAAATTCCTGACAGGGTGAAAGACCTTGTACGGATATAGCTGTTGCATAAACAATCGGTTTGAAAGTAGAACCTACTTGACGTCTATTATTAATATGATCAAATTTAAAATATTTAAATCCAATACCTCCTACCCAGGCTTTTATATATCCGGTACCGGGTTCCATTGCTAAAACTCCTGTCTGCAAATGTCTCAAATGATAGATAACCGAATCTCTTGGAGACATCAAAGTATCTGTTTCCATATTATTATTGTATGCAAAAACTTTCATTTTCACCTTGGTGTCAAATTGTTTATCTTTTTCTTTTTGAAATTTTTGCCAAGAAATTTCATATTCATCCCAAAGTTTACTATTCAGTAAATTATTGATTTTATACTTACTAGAGTCCTTAACAATTCCTTCTTTAATTAAAATATTTATATTTTTTTTATTTTTTTTGACATTTATCAATCCAATTGAAGCTTTTTCATTCAAAAGTAATCCGTCAAAGTTACTGTATATTTTATTTAAGATTTCTCCTAAATATTTATTTTTTAAAGATTGGTATCTTTCACTGTTTATTATTCTATTCTCTATAGAATATTTTCTTAATTCATACTGTCTTTTGTTTTCGATTTTATACCTTAATGGATTCATGCCTTTCCATACTTTCCAATATCTTCGTTGGAGTTCTTTCATGTGATCAAAAACCGCCTTTTCAGCATTCCGTTGATAATCCAAATCTATAGTGGTATATATTTTCAATCCATCAGTATAAATATTATATTCGGTACCATCAGGTTTTGTGATGTTTTTTTCTTTAAATAAGTTTTTCAACCATTTTGTCAATTCCATTCTGAAATATGGTGCTGGACCGATATCATGACTTTCCTTGTTAAAATTACTTATGTCTATTGGAATATTTTCTAAAGAATCCAATTGTTTTTTATTCAACTTATCATATTTGTATAATTGATTTAGTACAATATTTCTTCTTTGTTGGGATTTTTCAATAAACTTTTTCGGATTAAATAGCGCCGGGTTCTTAAGCATTCCAATCAGAGTTGCTGATTCTTCGATAGTTAAGTCTTTTTGATTTTTTCCAAAATAAATATGTGATGCTGCTTGTATTCCATGAGCTCCATAAATAAAGTCAAATTTATTGAGATACATTTCAATAATCTCTTCTTTTGTATATGATTTTTCCAATTTTACAGCTGTAATCCATTCTTTAAATTTAATGATAATCAGTTTTTTTATTTTTTGAAATTTAGAAAGGTTTCTTAAATCAGGTCTTTTGAATAAAAGTTTTGCAAGTTGTTGGGAAATTGTACTTCCACCACCGGAACTTTCATTTCTCATCAATAATGTCTTACCTAATACTCTGAAAATAGCTTTAAAATCAATTCCCGAATGAGTGAAAAATCTTGAATCTTCAGTTGAAATCAATGCATTTATAAGGTAGGGGTTGATAGAATCATATGAAACATTTTCTCTATTTTCAATAAAATATTTTCCAAATTCCCTGCCTTTAAAATCGTATATCAATGATGCAAGTTTATATTTAGGGTTTTCCAATTGTTCAAAAGTGGGAAGGTCTGATTTGGAAATATTATAAAATATTAACCATATAGATATTATTGATAAACCTGCTAATATCCAAAGGACTATCAGGAATTTTTTCTTCCATCCATGTAGTTTTTCCAAATACATAACTGCTAAGATAAAAAATTGATATAAATATTATAAGGATTTTGAGATAAAATTTTTATTGAAACTACTTAAGTAGAGTGTTTTTGAGATTAAGAATAACTATTTTTGTGCCAAAAGAAGCAGATATTTTGAAGTAATTGTAGCGCTATTTCAAAAAATATTGCTAAATTTTGGTGTAAAAAGAGAATTTTCTATCTATAATGATTCTACCTGAGTAATTGCTTTTTACTTAAATAGTTTGATAATGTATTTTTATGTGAAATAATCCATATTTTTAATTCATAATTCATTATTTGCCATTTACTCCATATTATCGTTCAAATTTTGACCTTTAATCTTTCATTTTGATCTCTAATCTGTTAATATTGGTATTTTGTTGATTTTGCTCACGAAAAGTATTTTGTGGTAAAAACCGGTTTATGTAAGATTACCTTCTTCTATAAAATCTCATTGGATATGGGGGATCAATATCTCCTATTCTTATTTTTTCCAATTTTTTATTGATTAATCTTCTTTTAAGCGGTTTCATTTTTTCTATAAATAATATTCCGTCAAGATGATCATATTCATGGAGAATAACTCTTGCATTAAATCCGTCAAAAGTTTCAATATGTTCTTCAAAATTTTCATCAAGATATTTGATTTTTACAATAGATTGACGTTCAACAGAACCATTAATATCAGGAAAAGACAGGCAACCTTCATCATAACTCCAAAAAGGGCCTGATTCTTCCAATTTCTCGGCATTGATAAAAACTTTTTTTATTCCTTTTTTTATTTTTGCTTCTTTTTCTACCTGAATAGTATCTACTACAAATAATCTTATCGATTTACCTATTTGAGGCGCAGCTAGTCCGACGCCAATAGTATTGTACATAGTAGTGAACATATCTTCAATTAAGGTGTCCAATTCGGCCAATTCATCTTTTGTTATATTTGCGGTTTTCTTTTTTAAAACCGGATGCCCATAAGCATAAACAGGTAATTGCATATTAAATATGTTTTAAATATCTTTGTAAAATCAATACTGCACTCATTTTATCCAAAATAGATTTATCCCTTCTTTTTTTCTTTTTTATATTCATTTGTAATAGTAAATCCTTTGCTTCCGATGATGTGAAACTCTCGTCTTGTCTATCAATAAGGATTTCCGGATATTTTTTATTTATTTCTTTTATCAAGGTTTTTATATCATTTTCAAAATAGACTTCCGTACCATCTCTATGTATTGGTTCACCTATTACGATTTTTTCAATATCTTCTTTTTCTATGTAAAAAAATAAAAAATCCAATAAATTAATTGTTTCTATTACTTTAAGCGGATTGACTATTATCTGCAAAGGATCCGTAACGGAAATTCCAGTTCTTTTGACCCCATAATCCAATCCTAAAATCCTTGCCATTTAGCTATTTGTTTATTTTGTAAGTAAACAATTATAAGTTACTAAAGGTTTTTGGTAGTTAAAATTTTCTAAGATTTGCTTTATTTTATTTAAATTATTTATCTTTGTTTTAATATAACTACGTCAGAGCGGCTTTTGGAATGAAATTTTAAATAAGATTATTATTCTGATGTTGTAAAGTTTTCTGAGAAATATTAGAGACATATTATCAGAATTAATTTATTGAATAATACGAAATATGAAAATAATCTAAAATGAAAAAATTATTAATCTTATTATTATTTATCTTTTCTTTTTTCATGTCGTTCTCTCAAGAAAACAGATCTTTCAATGGAGAAAAAAATAATTTGGGTAATGAAAAATGGGGAAGCAAGGATTATTTTTTTATGACTTTGACTTCAAATGGATATGAGGATAGTATAAAAGCGGTTGTTAGTAAAACAAGGCCGAATGCAAGATTGATTTCAAATGTGATTTTTGATCAAAAAGAAAGTATTGAAGATGAATTGCAATTAACAGATTTTATATGGGTTTTCGGACAGTTTATTGACCATGATATTACTTTGGCGGGAGTTGATTACAGCGAACCTATTTTTGTTAGTGTGCCGGAAGGTGACAGTCATTTTGTGCCGGGGAGTAAAATTCCTGTATTCAGGACTATTGCTGCACCCGGTACGGGAACGGATATAAACAACCCTAGGAGATTTTTAAATGAAATAACGTCTTTTATTGATGCATCCACTGTTTACGGGTCTGATTCGATTCGAGCAAATTGGCTTAGAACATTTAAAAACGGTAAATTGAAGACATCATCGGGTGATTTACTGCCCTGGAATACGATTTCAGGAGAATTTAATGATAAACTTGATCCCAATGCTCCAGAATTGGCAAATGATACACATGTCAATAGTAAACTTTTTGTTGCCGGAGATGTCAGAGCAAATGAAAATCCTTTATTGACTTCATTTCACATATTATTTGTAAGGGAACATAATAGATTATGTGATGAGATTAAGGTTCAACATCCGGATTGGAATGATGAAAAGATTTATCAGAGAGCCAGAAAATTTGTCGGGGCATTTATTCAGTCTATTGTTTATTATGAATGGTTACCAATGCAAGGAATTGATTTACCTGCTTATTCGGGGTATGATCCGGATATTAATCCTACGGTTTCCAATTTGTTTTCAGCAGCAGCTTTCAGGCTTGGACATACATTACTGGATGAAGAATTTTTAAGATTGGATAATGATGGAAATGAAATAAAACAAGGTAAAATCGCTTTAAAAGATGCATATTTCAACCCTCTGCTAATAAATATTTCGGGAGGGATTGAACCCTTTTTAAAAGGAATGTCCAAGCAAGTACAGCAAAAACTGGACACCAAGATGGTTGATGCTGTCAGAAATTATCTTTTTGGTGATCCCGGATTGGGAGGATTGGATTTGGCAACAATAAATATTATGCGTTCCAGAGAAAGGGGAATCCCCGGTTATAATACGATAAGAGAAGATTTTGGCCTTGAAAAAATAAATGACTTCAATGAAATTACAACTAATAAGGAATTGGCGCAAAATTTGAAATTTCTTTACGGTGATGTAAATAATATAGATGCTTATGTCGGTTTGCTTGCTGAAGATCATTTGGATAATTCTATTTTTGGACCTTTATTAACAAAAATATTGAAAGATCAATTCTATAGATTGAGAGAAGGAGACAGGTTTTATTTTGAAAATGACCCTGCTTTTAACAATGAGGATATTGAAAATATCAAAAATACAAAATTCTATGATATAATAATGAGAAATACTAAATTGTCATATATGCCTTATGAAGTTTTTTCCACTGAAAATTTACCTATTGGAGGACCGGATATTGCTCATCTTCAGTTGCAGGCAATTCCTTATCCCAATCCGGTAACTTCTGTATTCAAGGTTAAGGTATGGGTGGAATCCGATGTGGATTTGAGTATTACCTTGATTGATCCGGCGGGAAGAAAAATTATAGTGAAAAGTCAAAAGCTGTATGAAGGAGAGAATTTTTTAAATGATATTGATTTAAGCCTCTATCCAAAAGGGATCTATAATTTGATATTGGAAACAGATAAGGAGTTTAATGTTTTAAAAATATTGAAACAATAATGTTTTTATTAAAATCATGATAATCACTTTTGAAATAATAAAATGGTTATATTGTGTAACTAAGGGATAAATACTTTCTAGTAAAAATGATATACCGGAATAGTTGCGCAAATTTAAATTTCCATTACATTTGTGAGAAAAAATATAATAACAGATGAAAAAATATTCGGGAAATATAGTAGATGTGTTAAATGAAAAAGTTTATCCGGGCACTATCTATGTAGAAAATGGAAAGATAAAAAAAATAACTAAGGATTTAGTAGAATATGAGACCTTTATTTTACCGGGATTTATTGATGCACATGTGCATGTTGAAAGTTCGATGCTGCCTCCTTCCGAATTTGCAAGAATTGCCGTTATACATGGTAGTGTCGGATGTGTTTCAGATGCTCACGAGATTGCCAATGTTATGGGCGTAGAAGGGGTCAAATATATGATTGACTCAGGACATATATTTCCATTTCATTTTTATTTTTCTGCACCATCATGTGTTCCCGCTACTTGTATGGAGACCAGTGGAGCTAAAATTACTGCAGAAGATATTGAAAAAATGATTTTGGAATATAAGGTGAAATATCTTGGAGAAATGATGAATTTCCCCGGGGTTTTAAGAGAATTACCTGAAGTAATGGATAAGATTAAAGTAGCAAAAAAATATAATTTGCCTATTGATGGACATGCTCCGGGATTAACTGGTGATGATTTGAAGACCTACGTGAAAGCCGGAATATCAACAGATCATGAAAGCTTTACTGAAGAAGAAGCATTGGAAAAACTGAAATTAGGGATGAAAATTTTAATTCGTGAAGGTTCTGCCGCTAAGAATTTTAATGAATTGATTCCTCTTGCAGATGAATATTTTGAAGATATGATGTTTTGTTCAGATGATAAACATCCCAATGATTTGATAAAGGGGCATATCAATTCTTTAGTTAGGAGATCTATTTCATCCGGAATAAGTGCTATGAAAACATTACGAATGGCATGTGTAAATCCGGTTTTACATTATGATTTGGATGTGGGGCTTTTGCAAAAAGGAGATAGTGCCGATTTTATAGAAGTTAATAATCTACATGGTTTTGAGATTTTAAAAACCGTGATAAAGGGAACAGTAGTTGCGGAAAATAATGTTACCAACTTGCCTTATAAACCGGCTAAAATTGTTAATAATTTTAATATTGCAAAGAAAAAAATAGAAGATTGTTTTGTTCCTGATAAGGGAAAACCTGTTAAAGTTATTGAGACCATTGATCATCAATTGATGACAAATAAAGGAACGTTTATGTTGAAAGCGCAAGATGGTAATTTGGTTTCCGATATAGAAAATGATATTTTAAAAATTGTTGTTATAAATCGTTATTCCGAGGCAAATCCGGGTATAAGTTTTATCAAAGGTTTTGGTTTGAAAGACGGAGCGATTGCCTCATCTGTAGCCCATGATTCTCATAATATAATAGTAGTGGGGACTAATGATAAAGATATTTGTGATGCTGCAAATATGATAATAGAAAAGAAAGGTGGAATAGCCTTTGTAAGTAATAAACAACAAAAATATGAAATTTTGCCTTTACCTATTGCAGGGTTGATGAGCAATGAACCTTATTATGTCGTTGCGGAAAAATATGATGATCTTGATATTTTGGCTAAAATTAATGGTTCCAAGCTGATAGCGCCTTTCATGACTTTATCTTTTATGGCATTGTTGGTTATCCCCTCTATTAAATTAAGCGATAAAGGATTGTTTGATGGAGAAAAATTTGAATTGGTAGATATTTATGCATAATCATTTTATGTGGGTTCTGAAAACAGCTTTTAAAAATTTTGAAATACACCTTATAACATATTGCAATAATATTTAGTATCTTTGCAGCTTAATTTTAAACGAACTGCAATTATGAATAAATACAGGGTATTTAAAAACTTGGATTTTACAGAAATAGATAAAGAAGTATTAAGGTTTTGGAATGATAACAATATTTTTCAAAAGAGTATTGATAGTCGTCCTGAAAATAATCAATTTATATTTTATGAAGGACCTCCTTCTGCTAATGGTAAACCGGGTATACACCATGTTTTTGGTAGAGCTATAAAAGATTTGGTATGCAGATACCAAACTATGCAAGGTAAAAGGGTGGAACGTAAAGGGGGATGGGATACTCATGGACTTCCTGTTGAACTTAAAGTGGAAAATGAACTTGGCATTACAAAAGAAGATATCGGTACTAAAATTAGTATTGAGGAATACAATGCCAGATGTAAAACCACAGTAATGCAGTTTGTGGATATGTGGAATGATATCACACTCAAAATGGGGTATTGGGTTGATCTTGAGAATCCGTATGTAACATTCAAAAACGAATATATCGAAAGTGTATGGTGGCTATTGGGACAATTATATGAAAAAAATCTTATTTACAAAGGTTATACTATTCAGCCTTATTCCCCTGGAGCCGGCACTGGTTTGAGTTCACATGAATTGAATCTGCCGGGATGTTATAAAGATGTAAAGGATACTACAATAGTAGCCCAGTTCAAAATACCTCTGACGGAAAAATCAGCTTTTCTGTATGAAGGAGTTGATGAAGGAGATGTGTTTTTTATTGCCTGGACAACAACTCCCTGGACATTACCTTCGAATACTGCTCTTGCTGTTGGTAAGAAAATAGATTATGTAAGGGTTAAAACATATAATCCTTATACAAAGAAGCTTGTAAATCTTATTTTGGCTAAAGACTTGGTGAAAAATTGGTTTAAACCCGAACAAAAAGAGGTCGGTTTTGATAGTTTCAATCCTGAAAATGATAAAGTGATTCCTTTCGAAATCACAGGAGAATATAAAGGAAGCGATTTTGAAATGTTGGACTACGAACAATTGATGCCCTACAAACAACCCGAAGATGGACCAGCTTTTAAAGTAATATTGGGAGATTTTGTTTCTACTGAAGATGGTACCGGAATTGTACATATCGCCCCTTCATTTGGAGCGGATGATATGCAAGTGGCAAAGAAATACGGCATAGGTTCTTTGACATTGGTTGATAAACAAGGTAAATTTATTGAAGGTTTAGGTGAATTATCCGGCAGGTATGTTAAAAACTATAAAGATGATCCAGATTGGGAAGATATCGATATAGATATTGCCGTATGGTTGAAGAAAGATAATAAAGCCTTTAGTGTCAAAAAGTATGAACATAGCTATCCTCATTGCTGGAGAACAGATAAGCCTATTTTGTATTATCCACTTGATAGTTGGTTTATTAAAACCACTGCAATGCAGGATAGATTGATTGAATTGAATAATACAATCAATTGGAAACCGGCTTCTACCGGATCGGGAAGATTTGGAAAATGGCTTGAAAATCTTCAGGACTGGAATCTGTCAAGATCCAGATATTGGGGAATACCTTTGCCTATATGGCGTACAGAAGACGGGAATGAAGAGTTGTTTATAGATTCTGTGGAAAAACTTTCCGATGAAATTGATAAGGCGGTAGAACATGGTTTTATGAAAGAAAATCATTTTAAAAGCGGCTATGACAAAATTGATTTGCATCGTCCTTTTATCGATAAGGTTATTTTAGTATCCGAATCGGGAAAACAGATGTATAGAGAACCTGATCTTATTGATGTATGGTTTGACAGCGGCTCAATGCCAGCGGCACAATTGCATTATCCATTTGAAAATAAAGATAAATTCAAAACACATTTTCCTGCGGATTTTATTTCCGAAGGAGTGGATCAAACGAGAGGTTGGTTTTTTACCCTGCATGCTATAGCTTCTATGATTTTTGATAGTGTGGCATATAAAAATGTTATATCCACCGGTTTAGTGCTGGATAAAAAAGGAGAGAAAATGTCGAAGAGAAAAGGTAATGTGGTAGATCCGTTCTCTACAATTGAAAAATACGGTGCGGATCCTACAAGGTGGTATATGATATCCAGTTCACCACCCTGGGATAATCTGAAATTTGATTTGAGTGGAATTGAAGAAACAACGAGAAAGTTTTTTATTACTCTATACAATACTTATTCGTTTTTTGCACTTTATGCCAATTTGGATCATTTTACATACAAAGAGAATGAAATATCTTTGGAGAAAAGAGCTGAAATTGATAAATGGATAATATCATTGTTGAATACCTTGAAAAAAGAAGTTAAAGAACATCTTGATAATTATGATTTAACACCTGCATTAAGGAAAATCCAAAGTTTTGTTTATGATCATTTGAGCAATTGGTATGTTAGATTAAATAGACGTAGATTTTGGAAAGGTGATATGTCGGAGGATAAATTATCTGCTTATCAAACATTGTTTGATGTGTTGTTTACAATATCCAAACTGATGGCACCCGCAGCACCTTTTTTTGCCGAATGGATGTATCAAAACCTGAATAATGTCGCATCAAAAGAAAATTTTGAATCGGTACATCTTAGTTATTATCCTGCAATTGATGAAAATGCAATAGATAAAAATCTGGAGCAAAGGATGGAGTATGCTCAAAAAATATCTTCCTTGGTACTTTCATTGAGGAAAAAACAAAAATTAAGAGTAAGACAACCATTGCAAAAAATACTGTTGCCTGTTTTGAATGAAAGTTTTATCGGGCAAGTGGAAAAAGTGAAAGACCTGATTATTCAGGAAGTAAATGTTAAAGGAATAGAATATGTTACTGATACTTCAGGGATTATTAAGAAAAAAATTAAACCCAATTTTAAGACATTAGGTAGATTGATGGGAAAAAATATGAAAGATGCTGCTGCTATTATAACGGGATTTAATCAGGAAGATATTTCAGAAATCGAAAAATCAGGCAAATATTCATTGGAGTTGAATGGGGAAAAATATGATTTAAATATTGATGATTTTATCATTAGTGCTGAAGATATTCCGGGGTGGCTTGTCGCAAATGAAGGAGAACTGACAGTGGCACTCGATATAACTTTGACAGATGATCTAAAAGCCGAGGGTTTGGCAAGGGAACTTGTAAACAGAATTCAGAATATCAGAAAATCAAGTGATTTTGATGTGACTGATAGAATAATAGTGGAATTAACTGCAGATGATATCTTGAAAGAAGCTATCGGGAAGTTTGGAGACTATATAAAGTCGGAAACATTAGCTGATGAGATAAAGTTAGGCGAAAATATTGTTGGTGATGAAATTGAATTGACTGAAAATGTCAAAACAAGACTAAAAGTTTCAAAAAAATAATTTATTTTAAACAACGTATTGGTTTAATTGTTGAGTAGTTATATTAAGATTAATTAGTTAATAATAAAAAATAAACAAAATGACTTTAGTAGGTAAAAAAGCTCCATTATTTGAAGCAAGTGCTGTAATAAATGGAAATGAAATAGTTGAAAATTTTAAATTAAGCGATTACATTGGAAAGAAATATGTAGTGTTTTTCTTTTATCCAAAAGATTTTACATTTGTATGTCCTTCCGAATTATTTGCATTCCAAGCTAAATTGGAAGAATTTGAAAAACGAAATGTTCAAGTAATTGCATGTAGTACAGATACGGAACAGTCTCATTGGGGATGGTTGAATATGGATAAAAATGACGGTGGAATTAAAGGAGTTAAATATCCTGTTGTTGCAGATACAAACAGGACCATTTCCTATAATTATGGTGTTTTAGCCGGAGAATGGGATTACAATGATGCCGGAGAATTATATGCAGAAGGAGAAATGGTAGCATATAGAGGATTGTTTTTTATAGATATGGAAGGTATAGTACGACATGTCACGGTAAACGATATGCCAATCGGAAGAAATATAGATGAAGTATTGAGAGTTGTTGATGCATGGCAATTTTTTGAAAAACACGGTGATGTGTGTCCGGCAAACTGGAAACCGGGAGATGAAGCGATGAAACCTACTCACGAAGGAGTAGCTGATTATCTTTCAAAACATTAAGATAGCGTTTAATATATTAAAATAGAAAAATAAAACGCCGGGGTTTATAAACTTCGGCGTTTTGTGTTATTGTTAATCATTATTCAGACCAAGTACCCCTAATGACAGATTACAAAAAAAAAGTTCAAAGTATAAAGTTCAAAAGTTTGGAAGATAAAAGATAAAAGTAAAAAGATAAAAGGGATAAATGGTGAATTATGAATTAAAAATTACGAATTACCAATTACTAATTGAATAGAAGCGATTGATTTATTGAATTTAGGGGTTTATCGGTGGGGAGTATGTCTTTAAATGGCGTTTCAAATTTATTTGAAACAAAAGAAAGTCCCGTATGGACGACATATTATAGCCTCGTACATAAGTGCGGGGTAAAAAGTAGTCACCTCGGTTGTTTGTGGTATGATTTTAATGAATAGTAACATGAAATAATTTATTTTCTTAGTTTTGTATAAAGATTTTTCAGTTTGAATGATTATTCCTAAGTGGATATTTTTTTTATTATTATCATGAATAAGGTATGAATTTTAAATTGCTCTATGATTATGATAGATATACTAAAAAATGAATTTAGTCAATGGTTTGATAGTAAGAGTCCGGTTGTTTTTAAATCACCTGGAAGAATCAACTTGATTGGTGAACATACGGATTATAATGGTGGATTTGTACTTCCGGCTTCGATTGATAAAGCGATATATTTTGCTATTGCATTCAATGATGATAATGTCTTCAGATTTGTGAGTTATGATTTGAATGACGAATATGTGACTCCAATTGATAAAATTGAGCCTTGTGATAAGCAGTGGGCTAATTATCTTTTGGGGATTATCGCACAATTTATTGGAGATGGGAAAAAAGTAAAAGGTTTTGATTGTATTTTTGGTGGTGATATTCCGATAGGAGCAGGAATGTCTTCTTCGGCAGCTCTTGATTGTGGATTGGCTTTTGCCTTAAATGATATGCAGTCTTTTGGGTATTCAAAACCGGATCTTGCAAAATTCGCACAAAAAGCGGAACACGAATATGTTGGTATAATGAGCGGTATAATGGATCAGTTTGTTGTACTGCACGGTAAAAAAGATAAAGTTATTAAACTGGACACCCGGTCACTTGAATATGAATTGTTTTCTGTAGATTTATCAAATCATATTTTCATTTTGGTCAATACGGGAGTAAAACACTCTCTCGCTTCCTCCGAATACAATAAACGCAGATACGAATGTGAAAAAGGAGTGGAAATACTTCAAAAATATAATCAAAACATAAAATCGTTACGGGATGTTAATTTGAATTTTATTCAGCAACATAAAATGGATTTAAGTAATGTTATTTACAATAGATGTAGTTATGTCATTGAAGAAAATATGCGTTTGGAAAGAGCTTACGATGCTTTAATTAATGGTGATTTTACGGAATTTGGCAATCAGATGTATGGTTCGCATGAAGGTTTGAAAGAAAAGTATGAAGTTAGTTGTGATGAGCTTGACCTTTTAGTTGATATCGCAAAAAATACCAAAGGTGTGATTGGAGCAAGAATGATGGGTGGAGGTTTCGGGGGTTGTACGATTAACCTTGTTGAAAAAAATGCAGTTTCAATTTTTAAAAATTCAATATTAGCTCAATATAAGACACCGGAAGGTGAAGAACCGCAGATAATAGAAGCGGCAATCGAAAACGGGACACAAAAAATAGGCACCTGAGTAGGTGAGTTGTAAATTATATGGTACAGATTATCAATTGCTTCTAGCTAATTAATATCGGTCTATAAAGTACTTTATTTTTAAATAATTAAGCACTTCATAGACATAAACTGACTATAAAACCTAATATTTGTAAAATATGCTAATACCAAATAATTCATTTTACAAAAATACAAATACTAAACAGATATCCTGATTCCAAACAACGATATCCGGGTCTAATCAAAGAAATCTTCCGGTCCTTCTTTTGGATTTGGTCCGTATTCATTGTCCCCGGGTTGACTATCTGTTGCGAGCAATACCAACAACCATATCCATCCAATTAAAGGAATTAGGGAAATAAAAATCCACCAGCCGCTTTTTCCTACATCGTGCAATCTTCGAACTTCAACTGCTAATCCTGGAATAAAAACCGCTAAAGCATAAAGGATATAAAAAAGACCATATCCAATACCATCAAAATTAGTTCCAAGAACATTGTCAAAAAGTGCTGCAATTAAAAGAAAAATAAAATTGAATAATACGAACATCCAAAATTCTTTACGCCTGGCTCTGCCTGAAAAATCAGCATAATGCTGTTTTAATACTTTTAAATACCA
>JALSPW010000084.1 GCA_026985735.1 Saprospiraceae bacterium | reverse complement strand
TCCATAAAAACCGGATGTCTTTTCGGATGTAGTCTTATTGATTCTCTTCTGCTAAGTGTAAGTTTCACGGGAATATTTAATAAATAGGAAAAAAATGAAACATGTCCTTGAATACTTAAATCCTCTTTACCTCCAAATCCTCCACCATTCGGTACTAATATCACCCGGATTTTTTCTTCAGGCAATCCCAATATCATAGCCACTTGCCTCCGATCTTCATAAACTCCCTGACTCTGACTGAAAAGTTCTATCCCTCCATTACCGTCAGGCCGGGCAACTGCGGATTCCTTTTCCAAAAAACCATGCTCTATACGCTGGGTTTCAAATCTTCCTTTACTTATATATTTCGCATTTGCCAATCCGGATTCTATATCACCGGTAACAAATTTTGTAGTATTAAAATTATTGGGTCTCTCCGGATGAACTCTTTCCCCGTCAATAGCTTCAAAAACATCAGTTACCGGTTCATAAATTTCATATTTAACCTCTATCAGTTCAACTGCTTTTCTAGCAGTTTCTTCTGTATTTGCAACTACTCCTGCTATTACATCACCAATATAATGGGTTGTCTCCCCTTCGTCTATCATCACACTCCAATCTTGTAATATAAGACCAACTTTCTTTTCCCCGGGAATATCTTTGGCGGTAAAAACCTTTTTTACTCCGGGTAGTTTTTCCGCTTCTCCCGTATCAATCTTAAGTACTTTTGCTTTTGGATAATCGCTAAATTTTAAAGCGGCAAAAGACATATCCGGTAAAAAAATATCATCGACAAAATTTCTTTCACCGATTGCTGTTTGATATGCTTGATATTTCGGATGGGATTCTCCAACTTTACCTGTAGTCTTCTTGATTTCCGGTTTTTCATTTTTTCTTAATATTTCCGCTGCATCCAAAATGGCATCTTCTATTTTTTTATATCCCGTACAACGACAAATATGGGGTTTTATCGCTTTTTTTACATCATTGAGTGAAGGATTGGGATTTTTCCCCAAAAGGACTTTTGTGCGACTAAGCAATCCCGGAGTACAAAAACCACATTGAACCGCTCCTTTATTGACAAAAGATTTAGCTATCACATCTTTGACATAAGAAGAAAAACCTTCAGGTGTCAATATATTAGCATTTTCAAGTTTTTGCATTTTTATCGTACAAGCCAATTTTGCCTTGCCGTTTATGTCTACCGTACAGGCACCACAAACCCCCTCTCCCGAACAACCGTCTTTTACGGAAGTGATTTTTAAATCTTTTCTTAAATAATCCAGTAATGTTTTTTCCGGATTTCCATTATAACTTTTTTTTATGCCATTCAATGTAAAAGTTACCATTAAATCAATTTTTTAAGTTCGGAAATATTAGGTAAAATCGCTTTGGGAATATCGATATAATTTTGCACCGAATCAATATCTTTCAATCCGCTTCCTGTGAGCAAAACCGTATTTTTGGAATCGGGCAACAATTTTCCCGACAAATAAAACGATAAAAATCCGGCAAAAGCAGTAGCAGCAGCAGGTTCTACAAACAGACCGGCATTTTTTGCCAATAACAAAGATGCTTTTATAATATCATCATCTTCCACTGTTACTGTTTCTCCGTTATATCGTTTCAGGTAATCTTTTGCCATATAGAAATTGCGGGGTACATCCACGGAAATAGAATCCGCCAGAGTATTGCTTTTTCTTATTTCAAATGGTTGTCTTCCAATATTTCTTACCAAGTTGTCGCTATTTTTTGCTTGTATAGCTACAATGCACGGTATTCTATCTATTATATTTAATTTCAAAAGATCTTCAAAACCTTTATAAACTCCTGATAAAATAACCCCATCACCTACAGGAACAAAAATCCTATCGGGAATATCAAATTTCATTTGTTCATATATCTCAAAAGAAACACTTTTTTTTCCTTCTATAGTAAAAGGATTGTAAGCCGTATTTCGATTGTACCAACCAAATTCTTCACTAGCCTTGACACTCAAATCAAAAGCATCGTCATAATTGCCTTTTACAGGAATGATTTTAGCACCGTACATTACTATTTGGGTAAGTTTTGCTTTTGGGGCTTTTTCCGGCACCAATATAATGGCTTTTTGCCCCTGTGAAGCGCATATTCCCGCCAATGAAGAACCGGCATTACCGGTAGATGCGGCAACTATAGTATCTAATCCCTGCTCTTTGGCATAAGCGGAAACCAATGCGGAAGCTCTGTCTTTGAATGAAAATGTAGGATTATGACTATCATCTTTAAGGTATACACGAAATGGTAACTTTTTACCTTCAAATTCAGTTAGGGAATATAACGGAGTATTACCGGTTTTTAAAAACGGCAAGCTAATATTGCTTTTTATGGGTAAAAGGTCGATAAATCCTGTTTTTTTTAACGAATTAAAGTTTAAGTCTATTTTAATATTATTATATTGATAGATTGTTTTTAGTACTCCTTTGGGAGGCAAACCGGTAATATTTTCAGCATTGCAAACAGGGCAAAGATATTGCACTTCATCTGCAGAATATTGAATATTGCAGTTTATACATTCAAAATAATATTTATTGTTTTTAAAATTCATATTTAATATCACAAGTACTCTTTCAATACTCCGGTTCTTTCATTAAACTCATTTATTTTTTCATCCCATTCATCTACAAGTGAATAATGATTTTTCCAATAATCTTTGTCATACCACTGAGCATTCAATTCTTCTACTGTCTTACCTTGTTGTTCTATCCATGTGAAATACTTAAGATTGTGCATACGTTTTTTCTCATAATAATTCATTTCTATAATGTGATCTATATTCAATCCCATAATATCGGCTTCAAAACTCACGGCAGCCATTCTGTTGTCAAATTTACCGTTAACTTCATTTTCTTCTTTAATTCTTGATTGATACATTTCCATGCTATCTGTTGCTACGGTAAAAATAAAATCATCCGCATCCATTTCATAATATTTAGCCATTTTGATAGCTCCCATTATATTGGCGATGGAAGATATACCGAAAAGATTTAACTTATCTACTAATTCCGGGTCTATTTTAATTTCATTTTTAAGATAATTTTTTCCTGCTTCTTCATTGAACAAACGCATGATTCTGATATTGGCATTATCATCAATACCGGCTACCATATCCATATTTTTGATATTATGTATCCAAGGGACGTGTTTATCACCTATACCTTCAATACGATGTTCACCATAGCCGTTTTGAAGCAATGTGGGGCATTGCAATGCTTCTCCGGCACATACTTTGTAGTCAGGATACAATTCCCTTAAATAATCTGTTGACCCGAGAGTACCGGCAGAACCTTGTGTTAAAAACACAGCTGCAAATTTACTTTTACCGGTTTTCAAAGATTGGTATACTTCATCCATTGCTGGTCCTGTAACGGCATAATGCCAAAGAGGATTTCCAAACTCTTCAAACTGATTTAAATTAACAATTTCATCTCCTCGCTCGGCAATTAATTCTTTAACTTTGTCATAAATTTCCTTTACATTGCTTTCCGTACCCGGAGTGGCAAAAACCTCAGATCCCACCTCTTTAAGCCATTCAAAACGCTCTTTTGACATACCTTCAGGCAATACCGCAATAGATTGACATCCCAATAAATATGAGTCATAAGCTCCGCCACGACAATAATTACCCGTAGAAGGCCACAAAGCTTTTTGTCGTGTCGGATCAAATCTTCCTGAAATAAGTTTTTCTACTAAGGGTCCGAAAGTGGCACCGACTTTATGCGCTCCTGTAGGGAAGTACTTACCTATCAAAACAATTATTCTCGCTTTTACACCTGTCAGTTCAGGAGGTAATTCCAAAAAATTAACATTTCCAAAACCACCACCGAATTTTACCGGTTCGTTTTTCCAGGTGATTCTAAATAGATTCAATGAATTTAAATCCCAAAGTCCGATATTTTTCAATTTATCTTTTATTTTATCCGGAATCAATTCGGGATTTTTCATTTGTTTATATGTAGGAATAATAATGTGCTTCTCTTTACATCTGCTAATCGTGTTTTCCAATACTTTTTCTCTGTTTTTCATGATTTTTTATTTGTTTTATATCTGCCTTGCTCCTTG
>JALSPW010000083.1 GCA_026985735.1 Saprospiraceae bacterium | reverse complement strand
TGGACAAGGTATTGGTGGATATCTTGCTGCTCATTTCGCTTCTAAATATCCAAAAGCAGATATATGGATATATCGCATCTTGATTGTCACCGTACTTGTTGTTATTTTAAAATCTTTTGGAATTATAAATTTATAATCCAGATCTATTATATTTTTTGCATTATCTTTGTCGTATGGCCGGTATATACATTCACATCCCTTTTTGCAAACAAAAATGCAGTTATTGCAATTTTCATTTTTCTGTTTCCATGAAAACAAAAGATGGTCTTATCAAGGCTATTTTAAAGGAAATAGAATTAAATCGGCATTACCTCAAAAATAAAATTATTGATTCCGTATATATAGGTGGAGGCACCCCTTCCCTACTGTCAGCAATGGAAATCGATCGTATTTTAAATAAAATCAATAAATATTTTATTTACAATAAAAATATTGAAATCACTCTTGAAGCCAATCCCGATGACGTAAATAATAAATACCTCCTCGAACTGAAATCTGCAGGTATAAACCGTTTCAGTATGGGCGTTCAATCTTTTCATAATAATGAATTGATATTATTGAACAGATCCCATGATTCTTACAAGGCAGTACAATCTTTAACTCTTATCAAAGAAGCAGGATTTGAAAACACCAATATTGATCTTATATTCGGCATTCCGGGTAGTTCACTGGATGATTGGAAAAAAAATCTTGACATATTTTTAAAAACTGATATTCCCCATCTTTCCTGTTATAATCTCACAATTGAACCGAAAACCATATTGGCTTACAGGATAAAAACGGGTAAACTCGATACCGTAAACGATGATTTGAGTGCTCAAATGTTTAGTTATACTCATAAATTATTAACAAAAAATAATTTTGAACATTACGAAATCTCCAACTATGCAATAGCGGGAAAACACGCTTTGCATAATACCAATTATTGGTTAAGAGAACCATATTTGGGGCTCGGTCCATCGGCTCATTCTTTCAACGGCAATTCAAGACAATGGAATATTGCCAACAACAGAAAATATATCGAATCCATAAACAATAACAAAATACCCAAAACGATCGAAATATTGACTCCACAGGATAAATACAATGAATACATAATGACCGGAATGAGAACGATGTGGGGAGTAAATATTATAAAAATTAGAGATTTAGGAGATAATTTTTTCAGGCATTTCAACACCAATATTCCTCTTTTTATCAAAGATGGTATGATTATTCGGAATAACAATGAATATGTCCTTTCGGAAAAGGGATTACTGTATGCAGACAGAATATCCTCCGAATTATTTTATTAAATTAAAAAAAATATCTAACTTTGATAAATTATACCAAACCATCTTATCAAGATGGTGGGACAGAAAAAGAATTAGTTTTTATAATCAAAATTTTGATAACGATTTGGTATTAGTTCCTACTATGATAGGGTTATTACAGATTTAAAATATCTGAAATTTTTCAAAAAAGCTTTCTACCTGTGTTATAGATACCTAAAAAATTCTCTTTTTATGAAGCAATTAAAATATTTTGGTTTTTTATTTTTTATTTTTATTCTTCAACCGGCTTTTTCACAACTTGCATCAAGTAGTATAAAAGACTCTATTTTGTCGGAAAATGCTCAAATTTCACTTCTAACATTTGATCCAGGACAGGAAGTTTATTCCATCTGGGGACATACTGCAATTAGAGTTTATGATCAGGTAAAAAAGATAGACAATGTATATAATTATGGCACATTTGATTTTGATCAACCGGGATTTTTATGGAAATTTTTAAAAGGAAAATTAAATTATTCCTTGAGTTTTGACCCTTATGACAAAGTTATCTATTTTTACAAATACGTAAAAAGAGGTATGTACGAACAAGTATTAAATTTAAATTATTATGAAAAGATTAATTTGGTAAAAGCTTTGCGCGATAATTATAAAAAAGAAAACAGATATTATAAATATGATTTTTTCTTTGATAACTGTTCTACCAGACCATTAGACATAATAGAAAAGAATATCAATGGTACATTAATGTTAAAGAAACAAAAAAAAGAATTGACATTCAGACAACTATTGTACAGGCAAATATCAAATCACAAATGGACTAATTTCGGAATTGATCTTATAATAGGTAACAAAGCCGACAAAATGCCAACACCGAAACAAAGCTGTTTTCTACCTGTAAATCTAATGCATAATATTTCTAAGGCAAAAGTACAGGTAAAACCCGGATTAAGCTCGATGAGAACAAATAAAACCATAGTCAAAAACCTTGTAAAAACAGAAAAAAAAGTATTTGATTTTGATCAAAATATCAAACCTACACCAATGTTTCTCACCCCGGTTTGGATATTTACCGTGCTATTTATGTTTGAGATAGTATTATTTTATTTTACATATAAAAAAGGAGAAATTTTGCTTAAATGGTATGATAATATCTGGTTTGCCATTGCATTTGCGGCCAGTATGATAATTGTTTTTCTATGGTTTTTTACCGATCATCAAGCTACTAAAAACAATTGGAATCTCCTTTGGTTAAATCCACTGTATTTATTCTTGTTTTTTAAAGGAAAAATAAAAAAGATATTTGCCATAATCATATCGATATTACTTTTTATCACATTGGCAGGAATATCAGAAATTCCTCAGGAAATGAATCCTGCAATAATTCCAATCGCAGGTTTATTATTGCTCAAAGTAGCAAAATACGGTTATTTTTCATATAAAAACGCTTGATATTGATAAAAGCCCCCTATTTTCCCCTGATAAAATCATTTTACAGGGTCGTAAAATTTATTAGTTTTTGGGTCGGCAGGATAACTCTTATGCCTGCCAGGGTTGCAACGGGAGATTCTATCAAAGGCATCCATTATTCCTATAAACATACCTTTTTGTTTAATTGTTTCAATGGCATATACAGAGCATGATGGTGTAAATACACATGAATCCATATCCTGAGAAGAGAATATTTCCTTGTAAATCACAAATAGCAAGGAAAAAACAAACTGCAGTTCATTTTTATTTTCTTTTAATTGATTTTCCCAGTGGTGTCTATGAGTTTGTGTTTCAAAAATATTTTTAAATTTATCAAATTCAATATTACTCTGTGCGTGTAAATTTTCTAAACTAAATGAAAATATTGATATCAGAAAAAAAACAAATCCCAATCTAAATAATTTATATATTCCAAATAATTTTCCCATTATTTACATTCGTTTTATCAATCAGGCTTATAACCTTCAAGCAATTTTAAAAAATGTGACTTTTGCTGTTCATAAAGCAAAGTTGAACCATATATCTTATCAATAGTAATTTTTTTAAACTCTTTAGCTTTTATCAATTGGTTTTGAGCTAACAAGACCTTATAATATTCAAGGGCAAAAACTAAATTTTCAGGGTATAAATTTAATAAAATCGTAATTTGCTTTTCAGCTTCCGGATAATTTTTTTCTATACTAAAATAAATTTTATACAAAAAATATATCGCCTCTGTCATAATAATATCGTCATTTGAATTGCTGCATTCTTCCAAGTATCTCAAACCCAATTCTTTATTGCCCTTAGTATATCCCGCTAATATGACATGCGATAAAACATATTCGCTTTTTATATATTCTAAAAAATAATAATATAATCCGCTAATCAATTTTATGCTTAAATCTTTTTCTTTAATATTATCAAGATCATCAACTCTTTTAAGCAACTTGTGTAATATCGATAAAGAATTGATCTTATTATCCAAATAATTTTCAATTCTCAATTTCAACAAATAAGCATTAATAAGTTTTATTTGAATATCAATATCCGGATTTTTTATTTTTTTATAATCATTTATCGACTCGGCCAAATATTTATTGCATTTGTCTATATTAAGTTGAATGTTATTTCCACTTAATATCATCCACCATGAGAGTTGAGATTTCAATTCATTAACCCTTTCTGCTCCGGCATTTGATTTCTCAAAATCATTCAAAATGGAAATTGCTTTCGCAAATGAAAATCCATATAGACTTCTTTGAAAAGCCAGCGGAATATTTTCAATATCAGCTTGAGCAAATCCCGGTGCAATACCGGAGAACAACATAAATAAACATAAAAAT
>JALSPW010000082.1 GCA_026985735.1 Saprospiraceae bacterium | reverse complement strand
TTTTTTAATTGTTAAAAAGTTATTAAATTTGAAAATATAAAAAGCGTAACTATTTAAGTAAAATTTGATATATATTTACTTGAATAATCACTTTATTAGAATTATATGTGATTTCTAAAAAATTGATAAAATGAATATCCTGTTAATCGGTTCAGGTGGAAGAGAATCTTCATTTGCATGGAAACTTTCACAAAGTCCATTATTAGACAAACTGTATATATCTCCCGGTAATCCCGGTACTGAACATTACGGTACAAATGTGAATTTGGATATTAATGACATTACGGAATTATCCGGATTTATAAGAGACGAAATTATTAAAATGATAATTATCGGACCTGAAGCACCACTTGTAAATGGAATTTATGATAAACTTAAGAAAATTTTTCCCAAATTAATGATTATCGGACCTTCGGCCAGAGGTGCAATGTTGGAAGGAAGTAAGTTCTTTGCAAAAAAATTTATGGAGGAATTTGGTATTCCAACGGCAAATTATGCGGTTTTTAAAAAAGATGAATTTAATAAAGCCGTTGAATATATCAATTCTATGAATATCCCTATAGTGTTAAAAGCTGACGGATTGGCTGCAGGAAAAGGGGTATTGATAATACCGGATAAACAGGATGCTATTCAAGAATTAAAGAATATTTTTGAAGGTAAATTCGGTATAGCAGGTGATACTGTTGTGATTGAAGAATTTCTTGATGGTATAGAATATTCGGTTTTTGTTATCACTGATGGTAAGAAATTTAAAATGTTACCGATAGCAAAAGATTATAAAAGAGTAGGCGAAAAAAATACGGGATTAAATACAGGTGGTATGGGTGCTGTTTCTCCTGTTTCATTTATTGATGATGATCTGATGATAAAAACCATAGTAAAAATAATACAACCTACCATTTCAGGAATATGGCAAAAAGATATTGATTATAAAGGTTTTCTGTTCTTTGGTCTTATAAATGTCAATGGCGATCCTTATGTTATAGAATATAATTGCAGAATGGGAGATCCTGAAGCAGAAGTAGTATTTCCCCGATTAAAAAATGATTTAGTGGAGCTGTTAAAAGCGATATACGATGATAATCTTAGCGAATATACTATTGAACATGAACCAAATGCTGCAGTTACCGTTATGCTTGTTTCAGGAGGTTATCCGGAAAAATATGAAAAGGGAAAATATATAACCGGATTGGATAAAGTCAAGGATAGTTTGGTTTTTTATGCGGGAATCAAAAAAGAAAACGGTAGATTAGTGACTGACGGAGGAAGGGTCTTGGCTATTACTTCATTAGCGGAAACCAAAGAAAAAGCATTGGAAAAGTGTCTTAAAAATGCCGAAGTAATCAATTTTGAAGGAAAATATTATAGAAAAGATATTGGTTTTGATATTTAAATGCAGTATTCTTTTACAGATATAAGCAAGATATTAAAATCAAAAATTAAGAACAAAACCTTTGATCTTAGTATAAAGCATTTTGTTTATGATACGCGCAAAATTATTTTTCCTGAAAGTTCACTTTTTTTTGCCATAAAAACCAAAAGGAATAACGGACTTTATTATGTAAATGATGCCTATAATAAAGGGGTAAAAGCTTTTATAATTGAAAATAAAAAGTTTCCGTTTAGTAAATTTCCCAATGCTCAATTTATTGTAGTTGATAATTCGATAAAAGCACTTCAACAATTAGCTGTATTTCATAGAAAATCATTTGATATACCTGTAATTGGTATAACCGGAAGTAACGGTAAAACTATTTTGAAAGAATGGCTATATTTTTTAATGAAAGATTCTTTTAATATTGCGAGGAGTCCGGGAAGTTACAATTCACAAATAGGAGTTCCGTTATCTATTTTCAAAATAAATAAAAATCATGATTTTGCCATAATTGAAGCGGGTATTTCCCAAAAAGGGGAAATGTCATTACTTCAAAAGATCATTAATCCAAATATTGGAATATTTACAAATATCGGAGATGCTCATAGTAGCGGATTTCATAATTTAGAAGAAAAACTAAATGAAAAATTAAAACTTTTTCAAAATAGTGAGAAGATTATTTGTTGTGCTGATGATAAGAAAGTGATGATGTCCTTGATAAAAAAATATCCGGATAAAGAAATAATTAGTTGGTCAATTAATAGGAATAATTATTCTTCATTTAAAATTTCGGATATCCATAAAAATAAAAAAAATGCTGTTATTCACTATTTTTGGATGTCTAAAGAAGGAAAATTCACAATACCTTATAAAGACAAAGTTTCTATCAGATTGGCTGTAACTTCATTTTTGAGTGCACTTGTTTTAGGTGCCGATATCAATAATATATCAAAAAAAATGAAGATGTTGTCTTACCCCAAAATGAGAATGGAGATTAAAAGAGGAATTAATGATTGTACATTGATAAACGATTCTTATAATTCAGATATTGAGAGCATAAAAAACGCATTGAATTATATACAAAACCGGGAAAATAATAAAATAAAAACATTGATATTATCTGATATTTTACAATCGGGATATAATGATAAAAGACTTTACGAGATTGTAAAAAAATCTATTGAAGAATCTGGAATAAACAAGTTGATTTTAGTCGGGAAAAATATCCGGGGCTTAAAAAATATAATAGATAAAAAAATTCAATCTTTTTATTTTAAAAATACAGATGAATTATTAGCGGAAATAGAAGATATTGAATTCAAAAACGAATTGATATTATTAAAAGGGTCGAGAAAATTTGAATTTGAAAAATTATTTGAAAAATTATCACAAAATTATCACAATACCGTATTGGAAACGGATCTAAAAGCATTGACTCATAATATTAATGTATATAAGTCATATTTGAAACCCAAAACAAAGATTATGGCTGTAATTAAAGCTTCGGGATATGGAGCTGGAGCAGTAAAATTAGCAAATCATCTTCAAAATTCAGGTGTGGATTATTTTTCGGTTGCATTTATTGATGAAGGAATTGAATTGAGAAACAGTGGAATTACTTTACCGGTTATGGTTTTTAATCCCGATATGGTATTTTTAAATGAAATCGATAAATACCATCTTGAACCGGTAATTTATAGTTTTAGTCAATTAGATATGATACCCTTAAAAAAATCATTGAGTATTCATATAAAATTTGATACCGGTATGAAAAGATTAGGTTTTGAAGATAATGATATTTCAAAACTTATAAAAAAATTAGAGAAGTTTGAAAACTTGAATATAGTTTCGTTTTTTTCACACCTTGCTGCTGCCAACGATAATAATTCAGATGAGTTCACAAAAAATCAAATATTGAAATTTACTAAAATTTGTTCGACAATGGATGATTTTTTAGGGTATAGTCCGGTTAGGCATATTTTGAATAGCAGCGGAATAGTAAGATTTCCTCAATATCAATTTGATATGGTCAGATTAGGGGCAGGATTGCATGGAATAGATCCGGGAAACAGCATTCAGGAGAAACTTATATCTGTTCATAGTTTGAAAACATTTATCAGTCAGATTAAATATGTGAAAACAGGAGAAAGCATAGGATATGGAAGAAAATGTATCAAAAATCATGAAAGGATAATAGCGATTATACCAGTAGGTTATGCCGATGGATTATTAAGGCAAGCAGGTAATGGTAATTATAAAGTTTGGATTGACGGAAATTTTGTTCCTGTGATTGCCGATGTTAATATGGACATGAGTTTCCTTGATATTACCGGATTACCCTGGATTAAAAAGAATGATAGAGTTGAAATTTTTGGAGAGCATGCAAAGATAACCGCTTTAGCTAAAGCCGGAAATACAATATTTTATGAGATTTTAAGCAGGATATCACCTAGAGTAAAAAGGATTTATATCGATTAATGTCTTTTCTGAAATTTAATGATTTTTAGTTCTAATATAATCCCTTATCACTTTTGTTTTGTCACTATTTTTGCTTTGCTTCGCTGCAAAAATACCGCCAAAACAACCGGGGGAGAGAGCATTTTACCAAGCACTCACGTGTCCGGCTATAATATGTCGTCCCTACGGGACATTCTTTTGTTTCAAATAAATTTGAAACGCCTTTTAGAACTTGAATGCATGCGATAGCATGACTT
>JALSPW010000081.1 GCA_026985735.1 Saprospiraceae bacterium | reverse complement strand
ATGAATATTACTATTATTGGAAATTTTGATATAAATAATTCGGTAATTAATCCGGCTTTTCAACATAAAGGCTGGTGGTATGATTATTTTGAAAATGATAGTCTTAATATTGTAAATACTACGGATATGATAACTCTTAAACCGGGAGAATATCATCTATATTCAGATAAAAAGATGGATGGATTTATTACATCTTCAACTGATGAATCTTTCAGCCAAAATAATTTGATTATTTATCCTAATCCGGCATCAGATTACATAAATATCATTATCAATGATAATAAAACCGAAAAATTAACTATCATTATCACGGATATTGGAGGGAGGATTGTTTCAAAAAGTAAAATAAATATAAAAGCAGGATTTGACCATTTAAAAATAAACACAAATAAAATGCAAAAAGGTTTTTATTTAATAAAAATTCAGGAATTGAATATAATTGAAAAAATGATATTGGATTAAAAAGTAATTTTATTTGTAACTACTCAAGGATAGTACTTTTGTTCTAACTGTGGGCAATGCATAAAATGTTAAATTTTAGAAATAATGTTCAATTCATGATTTTTTTAACTATATTTATAAAATATTGTAAATTTGATTAATTTTGATTGATACAATATCCGGAGCCATGCAAAAGCTTATTAAAATATTATTTGTCTTTCATTTGAGTATCATTTCCAATTTCCTTTTATCGCAAGACGTAATGATGCAAGGATGGTACTGGAATTTCCCAAAGACTTGTGATGGTTATAATTGGGCGGATACTTTACAAAGTAAGATTTCAATACTATCAAATAGTGGTATTACTTATCTTTGGTTGCCACCTACATCCCGTACAAGTTCAGGGAATTGTAGTAATGGATACGATCCCAAAGATCTGTTTGACCTTGGAATTAATGACGATACAACCCATTTTGGTTCAAGAGCTCAATTGGACTATTTAATAACCTCGCTTGCCACAGCAGGGATAAATGTAGTAGCTGATGTAGTCTATAATCACAGGGATGGTGGAAAACCCGAAAACAATAGCGCTGTTGAAGATTATATTGAAAATTATATGGATGATACAAAAAATGCATATCCTTCGGATAGATTTCGTTGTATTTTACCTATCGGAGGATCAACCGGACATGGAACAGGGGATTATTATTTTAAGATAAGTTCCAAAACAGGAAATAGTAAATATTATGGCAAACCATATAAAGTATATATGAATACTACAACTGTTGGATGGCAGGGCCTAAGTGATACTATTGAAGTAGAACCTAATGGTGGAGGGGATTGTGGTCAAGGAAACAACACAATAATTTTAGGTCGCAACTGGTTGGCAAATGTAGATGATACAGGCTGTAAAACTGATGAATTTCATTTAAATCTTAGCGCTTCGGATTTTGATTCTGCGGGTGATACCATATTTATCTATATTACAAATTTGAATGGAGATTATTCTGATCACAGAATATATGGTATTTGGAGCGGAAGCGAAAGCACTGATATTGTCAATGACTTAAGATATCAAACCTGGACGGATTTTACGAATATGCCGGGTGGAAGAGGTGATATGGATTTTGAATTTTTTAAACCTAATAGCATAAATAAGTCATATACCAAATTGGATGGATTTTGGGATTGGCCATGGTGGTTTTACGATTATGATCAAGATAGGAAAAAAGTCAGGGATACATTAATAGACTGGAGCAAATGGTTATGGTCTGATGTAGGATACAGAGGATTCAGAATGGATGCAGTTAAGCATTTTCCTCCTGATTTTGTTTCTAAATTATTGGATAGTTTACACAAATATAGTATTGATCCGGGAATGGTTGTAGGTGAGTATTTTGACAGCAATCCCAATTTATTGAAAGATTGGATTGACGATGTATTAAATGGAATGACTCAAGAAGCAAAAGATAATATTCATCCGAGACTTTTTGATTTCGCATTGAGGCAAGCTTTGAAAGATGCTTGTGACGGATATCATTACGATCGTCGATATGTTTTTGAATCGGGAATGGTGGATGATGCCAATTGCAGTGGATATAATGTTGTGACTTTTCTTAACAACCACGATTTCAGGGATGCAGGACAAGCTATCCAAAACGATGCTTTATTGGCTTATGCCTATATTTTAACAAATAACAAAATCGGATTGCCATGTATTTATTATCCTGATTATTTTGGAGATACAATTCCGAATGCTCCAATACAAAAACTGGGTTTCGATTTGGATATGTTGATAGAAGCTCAAAGTAATTATATAGCAGGAGCAACACAAATTGATTATATCAATAGATTCGGAACACCATATTTTGTTCAATATCAAACAGGATTTAATTATCAGGATAGTACTACTTTAATCTATCAGATGAAAGGAGGAGGAAATGGCAGTGGAAATGAAGTAGTGGTCGTAATCAATTTTGCTGGTGATTCGGTAAAAGTTGAATTTGAATTGAGTAATTTTTCTGCTTTAACACAAGGGGATACTCTTTATGATATTTTGGGCAAATCCTGGACACCTGAAGTTATAGTTGATGAAAACAAGCATTGTAAGGTATTTTTACCGGGTAGATCTTATAGTATATGGGTCAATAATCCTGTTCAAAGTTCTCATCTTGATACGATCTTATATGTCGATAGGAATGCAACGGGACTTAGTAACGGCCAAAATTGGGCAAATGCACTAACTTCGCTTTCTTCGGCAATAGAATTGGCAACTCATAATCCTCAAATAACAGAAATATGGGTTAAAGAAGGAACTTATTTCCCCAATGTTCTTAACGATAGAACGAAAGGCTTTCAGTTTGATAAAAGCATCAGGATTTACGGTTCATTTCCTGCAACAGGTACTCCATTTAAAGAAGATAGAGACATAGACCTTTATCCAAGTATTTTATCCGGTGATATTGGGGTTTTAAACAATGATTCGGATAATGTTTTTCATGTTATTTACAATATCTCAAATGATGCAGTAACTATTGACGGATTCAAAATACAATACGGTAATGCTGACGGTACAGATGAATTTAATAAACGAGGAGCCGGGATTTATAATAAAGGGGAAATGATTTTAAAAAATATAAATATTTCTTTTGTTCATTCATTATTAGACGGAAGTCATATTTTCAATTCAGGCAATAATACCATTTTAACAGTAGATTTTTGTAAATTTGTTAATAATTCAAATCAAAATATTTCAACTATCTTTAATAATTCAGGAGCCCTGTTAAACGTTAAAAATAATAATAGCATTGAAAATTAAATTATTTTTACGATCAACATATCGGTGGAATATTGATATTAATTCCTTGGTGATTAATCGGTTATATTAAAAATAAAAAATTTTCCAAAAATATATTAGGGTATAATTTATTTCATGTGTAATATAAATGACATACGGATAATACATCCATTTTTAATAAATTAAAAAATATTTATCATGAAAAAAATTAGTTTTGTTTTAGCGATTTTTATAGCAATTTTTATTGTTCAGTCCTGTACTAAGGAAAATGATATGGTCACTGAAAAATCTGCACCTCAACTACCGGCAATTGAAATGTTCGTAATGCCATTTCAGGATTTTTCAGAATCTAAAAGAAATGAAGTTGAAGGTAGAACTGTGAATAATTTTAGTTACTCTTTAGGAAATATCTTGATTTGGAATTCTTTACTTGATATGAATTTGAGAATTCCTGTTTTATCATTTGCTGCAGCTCTTAATCAGACAGCTGAATATCAAGGCAATGGCGTTTGGTTGTGGGCTTATGAAATTACTGATGATAACGGTGATACATATCAAGCGGAATTATATGGTGAATTGCTTGTATCCGATGAAGTTAAATGGGATATGTATATATCAAAAACCGGAGGATTTCAAAATGTACATTGGTATACCGGAATTACTGCAAATGATAAATCTTATGCACATTGGACTTTGAATTTTGATCCGGAAGACCCCAAGCCTTTTATAAAAATTGATTATGAAAAGGATCTTAATACAGGCCTTGGAACTATCCGGTATACAAATATTATCCCGTCAGTACCTCAAAATGGTGGGTATATTGAATACAGGGAAGGCGATGGCGCTGCAACAGACGGATTTGACAGAGCTTAT
>JALSPW010000080.1 GCA_026985735.1 Saprospiraceae bacterium | reverse complement strand
AAATATTCACATCAGGGCAAAGCCATATTTGAATTTCCCGAACCGAAAATAAAGGGTTTGGACTTTAGCTTCAGCGGTCTGAAGACAGCTATTTTGTATTTTGTTCAAAAAGAACGAAAAAAGGATCCTGATTTTGTAAAAAACAATATATATGATATTTGCTCATCGGTACAGGATAGAATAGTCAGCATTTTGATAAACAAACTCGTGAAAGCTTCCGAGATGACAGGTATTAAAGAAGTGGCGATAGCCGGAGGTGTATCTGCCAATTCGGGATTGAGAAATGAATTGCAGAAAAAAGGAGTGGAATTGGGGTGGAATACCTATATTCCCGCTTTTGAATACTGTACTGATAACGCTGCTATGGTTGCAATGACAGCTCACTATAAATATCTGAATAGTGAATTTTCGAATTTATCTTTAAGTCCTAAACCAAGGGGGTAGTATGAAGAATTGCTATTTATGATTTTTGATTACTTATGTACTTCCCTTATGAATCTTTCTACTTCAGGAGCACCTCCCTGATATACCAAATAGCCATTGTAGGGTTCTCGTTCTGTCCATTCGTCATTGATATTGGTAGCCATCATTTCATGAACTTTTTCAGGGTCTTTGGTTTGGCCAAGTACCCAACTGAGTTTTATCCATGCCGTTTCGGGTAGCATATTCCAAGCCGGAACAACACCTCTTGACATTAGGTCTCTGCCTGTATCATATACAAACATGTGAACATAACCCCAAATAGTTTGTACGGTCATATACATAAAAACTCCTTTCTTTTGAGCTCTTGAGATTGCGTCAAATAATCCTGCATTGACATGACCAAGACCTGTGCCTACAAAGACAATTCCTTCGTATCCGTTTTCTACGGCCATATCAATAACATCCGGATTCATACCGGGATAATAGTAAATCATAGTGACCCTGTCATTAAAATAAGGATAAATATCGACTTTATTGTCTTTTCTTCTGTGTTTATAATCTTTTTTGATGTGTGTGATTTTGCCTAATGAGACTCTTGCCAAGGGAACATCGCCGATGGTCCTGAAAGTAGAACGGTATGATGAGTGCATTTTTCTCACACGCGGTCCCCTATGCAATAATCCGTATTCGTCGGAAGTGGGACCGAACATGCACACCATTACTTCCGCTATATCGGAATGCCCTGCTGTGTACATAGCATGCATCAAATTTAAGGCTGCATCGGAGCTAGGTCTGTCGGAAGATCTTTGTGAACCGACCAAAACTATCGGAACAGGTGGATTTTGAACCATAAAGGTTAATACTGTAGCTGTGTGTTGGAGGGTATCAGTACCGTGTCCGATGACAATACCGTCAACTCCTTTTTCAATTTCTTTTCCTATGGTTTTGGCCAAAGCGATATATTGTTTTGGTCCCATGTTTTCACTGAATACGGCAAATACTTTTTCTGTTTCGAGGTTGCAAATATCCGCCAATTCGGGAACGGCACCATATAATTCACCGGGAGAAAATGCGGGTATCACCGCACCTGTTCTGTAATCAAGACGGGAAGCAATAGTACCGCCGGTGCCTAATAATTTCACATTTGGCAATCCGGGTGTGACAGGAAATTCCTTTTCGGGTATTTTGTAATTTGCTTTTTTGTATCCTGTTTCTTTCATATCCAGGATTGTATTGATATCAATACCTATATTGTATCCAGTAGGGATTTTCATGACAATATGCTGATCATCGTCATTTTCAGACCGTGGTAATACTGTCCCTGAGAAATCTCCTCTTTTAGTTTCTACATCGGCTTGTCCCCATACTCTGACATTATATTTTTTTAATATTTTGAGGGCATCTCCTTTATATCCTTGAAATAAATCATTGCTCATTGTTAAGAATTTTAAAATTTAATAATTTGATACTGCATCATTGGGTTTAATTTTGCATTGTTTTTGTACTTGCGTTATATAATTGTTTTAAAGGTACATTGCCAATAGCAGTGTGTCTTATTTCTCCCATTACCCAATTGATATAAGCTTTTTCCTTATCTTTTCCTTTTTTTAATTTGAATTTCTTTTTTACAAATGCTAAATTATCAAAAATATCCTTAGGTCTGATTCTTTTAAATTTTATTTCGGATAATATGGAGTCGAATTCCATTCTCGGATGTTCCAGTAATACAGGTAACATTTTTTCCGCCAGTTCGATTTCTATATTATTTTTGATTAAAAAATCGAATAATTTGAAAATAAGATTATAGTTAAATTTTATATTCATTTTTTTTCTGCCCTCTCTGAATTTTAGTATTTGACCTAAAAATTTTCCGGCATATCCAGGGGCTATTTTTAATTTTACTATTAAATCTTCAAGCAAAGGAAAGATATTCTTGCTTAAAATATAGGTATAATAATTTTCAGGAATACCCCATTTTTTCATTTTCCTGTATCTGTCTATTGGGTATTCTGGTAGATTTTTTGATATTTCATCAATATATGCTTCGGGCAATGGAATAGGAGCGGAATCGGTATCAGGATACATTCTTTCTGCACCCGGCAGGACTCTTTCAAAAATCGTAGTTCCGTCGGCAAGTGATTTTCTGGTTTCATTAGGTATTCCTTCAAATGCCATTTTACATCTTTCTTCTATTGTTTCCACTGCGGTTTTTATATCGTCTTCCGGGGCTGTTATTATCACTTGAGCATCATTTTCTCTAAAATCAAGTGAAGATAGATCGAAAATTTGTTTCATTTTTTTCGTTGATAATGCCGGTTCTAATTCTTCGGTATGGTACATGAATTTTCCGGTCAGACAAGCAATGACTTTCAGTCTGCCATATATTTCATCGGCAAATATTTGTCCAGGTTGTGTGAAATGTGATAAGATGCCTTTGAATCCGGGTAAATTTACAATTAAGATTTTCTTTCCTGAAATGATAATGTCTTTAAAAAATTTTTGTTTGTAAATAACCGGATTGTCAGGTAATATTTCATATTGAATCGACCAAGAGGAAATATCTGTGATTCTTTTGTTTAATTCGCTTTTTAAATGTAGTAACGCCCATTGACGAAATGCTTCATTGTGTGTCAATTCGGGAATCCATTTGGTGTGGGCAACTCCTTTTATTTCTACTCTGGTGCCTCCTTTGCAACTAACATTAACGTCCTCTCTTCCGGCTCCCATCCCTGTCCTTACCAATCCTGTACTACGGTTCAAAAATCGAATGTAATCACAGCCGTCTTTTACTTCATCGGGATTTGAGAAATCCGGATAGGTGACGGTTTCTATGAGAGGAGTACCGAGTCGGTCTGTTCTGTAGATTCTTTCGTGTCCTATATCGGAAACTTCACGGCAAGAATCTTCTTCAATTGACAATTGTATCAGCCTGATCTTTTTGTATGGTAATTCTATTTCACCGTTGACTCCCAGTATTGCCGTTCGTTGAAATCCTGTAGGGATGCTTCCGTCCAAATATTGCTTTCTTGTAATATGTACTTCTCCTACTATATTCAATTTAGATAATAAAGATATTTTCAAAGCGATCTCCAAGGCTGTTTTATTGATAGGGAAGGGTGGAGTATCATCGACCTCGTAAGTGCATGCTGTTTCTTGCTTCAATCTATAAGTGATATTTTTTCGGGTCTTAAATTCCATTAAAGCCGTACCGTCATATTCTCCCAATTCACTCATGGTAGGTCTCATGTGTCTAATGACTTCAGCATCATAATCATTGTCTTTTTGATACATTCCAACCGGACAATTGCAAAATAATTTTTTTTTGGTATTCAATTGTTGATGGACTTCCAATCCGGACATAAACCCGATTCTGTCATAGTCTGATTGTGTCGCTTTTTTTCTATCGATATAACCTATTTCTTTTAAAGTTTGGTTATAATTTTTCGCTGCATTAAATTTTTTTCCCATTACAGTATTTTTATCTCAAAAGTATTTTTTTTTCTAATATTATCTGTCCATAAAATCATTGAAAATTAAGCACTTTATAGACAGTCACTATTTAGAGTGCCCAAAGTTAGAAAAATCATTATAATCAATATAATTTCAAAGTAAATAAACTAAAATAATGGAATTAGTATAAATAGTGTCTGTCCATAAAGTCATTAAAATTTAAAAATAATCTTTTTACGA
>JALSPW010000079.1 GCA_026985735.1 Saprospiraceae bacterium | reverse complement strand
TTTTTCTGTCAAAATCTTTATTTTCAAATCCCAGACCTTTAAGTACTTTTTCTATATTGCCTTTTAAACTACCTGCATCATGATGTTTTATGATGTCATTTAAAGTTGTCATTTTTTCAACTAATTTTAAATATGATTTGGAATGAAAGTCTTCTCTAGTAGCCAGTTCATTTTCAATCTGACGAAGTTCATTTTCCATTTGATTGATTTCGTCAAAAGCGCTTAGAGTTTCTTCCATTACCGAATGTTCCGAGTTGAGATTCAATTCTTGTTTTAAATATCCGGTTGTCTTATTATTAGGAATGAGAATTTGTCCTGTATCAGGAGTAATTTCTTTTAAAATAATTTTAAAAAGTGTTGTTTTTCCAGCGCCGTTTCTTCCTACAATTCCTATTTTGTCATTATCTTTTATTGTAAATCCTATATTGTCGAATAATACTCTATCTCCGAAGAATAATGAAAGATTTGAAATGTTTATCATATTTAAATTATTATAATTACAAGGCTGCAAATATATAAATTATCCCATAATACCCAAAATCAAATACATTAATGCTGCAATTCCTCCTGCCGTTAAAGCATAAGGGAGTTGGGTTTTGACATGATCGATATGATCGCTTGCAGATGCCATTGAGGATATAATGGTAGTGTCCGAGATAGGAGAACTGTGATCCCCGAATACACCTCCTCCGAGGGCAGCGGCAATTGTCATATATACATCTGCACCCATGCCTTGTGCCATTGGAACTGCAATCGGAATCATAATTCCGAATGTGCCCCATGAAGTACCCGTGGAAAATGCGATAAATCCGCTTATTACAAATATAATAAACGGAATAAATGCAGGTGATAACCATTCTTTGGTAGCGTTTGCAACATATTGTCCCGTATGCAATTCATTTGTGACAGCTGCTATGGCAAATGCCATCATCATTAGCAAAGCCAAAGGCATCAGTTCCGAAATGCCTTTTAGGGTATAATTAACCATATCATTGGTCTTTAGTATTTTTTGATACCTGTACATGACAAATGCGACGAAAAGCGATATTATTACTGCCATTAATACGGATGTCGAACCACTTCCGTTTTCCATGGCAAAAAGTAATTTGTTGATTACCGTTGGGGTTTTTTCATATTTTGCCAATACTTCTTGTCCTTTGTCCCAACCGGTATACGCCAGCATAAACGGCATCATGGCAACCATAGTCAATATAGGAATAAACATGTTAAATGCACGGTGTCTGACTCCTTTTATAGGTTTTGCTTTAATAAGTTCGTCAGAAACCAAGGGTTTTGCATTGTCATTCATCAGTTTTCCGGATTTCCTTGTTCTTCTCTCCGCTTTGAGCATCGGTCCGAAATCTTTTCCCGTGATTATTAATATAGGAACCATTATCAAGGCAATAATAGGATAAAAATTGTAAATCATTGATTTGAAAAGAACATTGAGCGGATTGGAAAAGCCTACTATAAATAATTGCCCCATTATAAAAGCACCCCATGCATTCAATGGTATGAGGATAGATGTAGGTGCTGAACTGGAATCTGCAATATAAGCCAATTTTTCTCTCGGTATTTTTAATTTGTCAAAAACCGGTCTGAAGATTGTTCCTACCGTTAATGAAGAGATACTGGTTTCTACAAAAATTATTACTCCTGTTACCCATGCCATAAGTTGAATGAGTTTCCTTTTACCTTTAGGACTCCTGTTTTCAAGTTTATCTAAAAATTTATCCATCATATTTACGAAACCAATGACTCCTCCGGATTTTTGAACTAATAATATTAAAGCCCCTACTAAAGCACTGAACATTATGGTTCGTGTATTGCCTTTTTCTTGAAATACATTTACCAGTGCTTCAACTGTAGTTAATATACTTGTCCATATATTGCCGTTACTTATGATAAACCACCCAAGCCAGATTCCGAATAATAATGAAAGATAAACCTGTTTTCTCCAAATTGCTATAATAATTGCTATCACCGGTGGTAATATTGATAAAAATCCGTAACTGATGGTATTATCTTCCATAATATTAATTTTTTATTTTAAAAATAATTGTTTCCAGATACTCATTGGGATTATCGATTAGTTTGAAAAGATCGCTGTTTTTGATATTTTCATCGGACTTACACAATCCTTTGAGATATTTGATGTCAGAATTCCAAATATTGCCGTCAAAAAATTCCAATCCTTTAAAATCACGAATTTTATATAAAGACTTGGTGCCATATCCTGTGCCTAAAAAAATATATTTTAAATTGTTTTTCTGACTCCATTTTATCATTTTCCACATCATCCATTTACCCAAAGGAAAGTTTTTCATATATTCAATATCAAAAAAGGAAAACCAGTAATGAAAAATTTCTTGATTCACGATTGCCAATACATATCCAATTACATGATTATTCACAGGATTAATAAACTTGAATATGTCTGTAGCTATTCCTGTATTTAAGATATATTCAAATCGTTTTTGGTCCATTGCTTTTTCTGAAAATCTTTGTTTTGCATAATCCATACAAAAGTCAATAAAATCCTTATTTGTAGTATCAAAATCATTTATATTATATTTTTCTATCTTAGGTATAATGCCATTTAATTTTCTGTTAACTCTACGGTTTTCAGATGAGTCTATAAAATTACTTAGATCTATTCTTAAACTTCTTGCGAGATAGAAAACAGGATATTTTATATCTGTTTTTCCGGTATATGGCAAAAATCCATTTAAATAAATAGCAGTCGTATCATTGTCATTTTCTTTGATTGCATAAGTAGCATAACTAAAAGTATAGTTTGAGTAATTATTTGAATATTCCGATTTGAATATTTTCATTTCAGGTATTTGTTTATATACTTAATTGTTTTTTATTGCCTATTTTTTCAAATATAAAAAAGGGTAAATATATTATTCCAAACAGAAGAAGTGCCATGGGTTCAAGTTCTAAAATATAATAAGGCCATTCAGATAAAATATTATACAGTGTCTTTGTATCCGGTTTACCCAACATAAACATATAATTAGCTCCTATTTGCATATTTACAAACATAATGGAAAATGAAAGCACATTTAACCAAAATAAAGCGATGAAAATATCTTTGAATTTCATTCTGTAATTAAATACAAATATTCCGTAAAAAGCTCCGGTTACTAACCACGCATGTATAATCCAATATCGCCACCATTCATATTGGGGAAAAGAATCATGCAAAGTGGGAGTAAACAGAGATTGAAAAGTGCCGGCCATTATCCATAGGAAAAATATACTCCACGCCAATCTACTTCGAAAATGATAAGCAAGCAACAAAAATAAGGGTGACAAATTGCATAGATGCAAAGGAAGATCTTCTGTTATATCAAAAGTTCCGGTATATTTTTTTACAAATATTTTTCCTATTTGCGTAAGTAAAACAAATAATAAAATATAAGTTATGAAATTGAATTTTGCATCTATGGATTTTATTTTGTTTTTACCAATATAAATAAAAATAATACCTATAAATAAAAAGATAATTACTGAAATAAAATGTTCAGCAGAATAGGAAACAAACTTATTATTCGCGTATAAAAAACTATCCATATTTGGAGAATTTAATGAAAAATTGATGTAAATATAGAATAAAATTATAATTTTTATATAATTGTTAACATAATTTTATTGTTTTTAATATATTTGTATTACTATTGTGTTGGGAATTAAAAATTTGGTTTAATGAGTATAAATAGAATTATTATTGAAATAGAATTGGATGAGAAGAATTATCCGGATAGTATTAAGTGGAAATCTGATAATAATGAAAATTCGGAATTTATTGAGTCTAAATCTTTTTTTCTAAGTTTGTTTGATAAAAAAACAAAAGATACAATGGAATTGGATTTATGGACAAAAGATATGCAGATGATTGAAATGGATAGATATGTATTTCAATCATTAAGTTCTTTGGCAGATATGTATTATCGAGCTACTAAAAATAAAGAATTAGCTAATGATATGCAAAAGTTTGCAATGTTTTTTGGTGAACAAACACAAATAATTACAAAAAAATAATTATTAGTTATATTTTGAAAACGTTATGGAGGATAACGAGATACTAATACTGTTTGAAAAAGAGCCGGCAAAAGCGTTGGAACTTATTTATGATAAATATATTGATTTTTTATCTAAGGAAGTATATTTTATTGTTAGGAACGAAAATGAAACTGAAGACATAATTCAAAATTTATTTCTTGATTTATGGAGTAAACAAAAACTTTTAAAAAATATAAATACTTCTCTTAAATATTATTTGAAAAGAGCAGTAATAAACAGGGCTATTAATGTTATTAAAAAAGAAAAACGTGTTGAAATAGTCGAAATGGAAGATGTATTTGACAAAAGAGTTGAATCATCTGATAATTTGGAAATAGAAGAATTAAATCTTAATATAAAAAATGCAATTGATTTGCTACCGGAAAAATGCAGGGTCGTTTTTATTTTAAGCAGGTATGAGGAAATGAGTTATAAGGAAATATCTAAAGAATTGGACATATCAGTGAAGACTGTAGAGAATCAAATAAGTAAGGCATTGAAAATTTTAAGAGAAAAAATCATTGTTAAATAGGGGTAAATAAATAAAAAGATGTCATAATAGTATTAAGGATTATGAAAGAAGATAAAAGAATATTGTTAATTCACAAAATACTTACCGGTGAAGCAACACCGGATGAGCAAGAAAATTATTTGAATTGGCTACAAGAGGATGAAGAGAATTTGCATTTTGATGAGCAAATCAAAACTATCTGGGAAAAATCAAAAGAAATAAAAAAAGATGAGTTTAAATTTGATAAAGGAAAATTGAAATCAAAAATATTTAAACAAATTAATACTTCGCAGAACTCTGTTTCTGAAGATTCAAGGCGAAAGCCGGGAATTTTTCGTCTAAACGGATTGACATCGATTGCCGCAATGTTTTTGCTTGTTTTAGCTGTTGTTTTTGTAGTTAATAATTATTTTGCATATAGTGATTTCAATAAGGAGATCAAACTTAGTTATATTCAACTACCTGATCACTCATCTGTTTGGATAGATGAAAATTCAAGTGTAAGAGTTCTTTCGGGTTTTAATAAAAAAAATAGAAAAGTGTACTTAAAAGGTAGTGGTTATTTTGAAATCACTCCGGATAAATCCAATCCGTTTACTGTATATGTAGATAAGAGTAAAATTCAAGTTGTTGGAACTTCTTTTCAAGTTAATTCGAAAAAAGGAGAGAATGTCTTAGTTAATGTATATACAGGAAAAGTTAAGTTTTATGGCAATCAAGATAAATATATTATCCTCGAAAAAGATCAGGGAGCTGAATACGACTATAAATCAAATTCATTCACTAAGATTCTAAAGGGGAATTTTGATAAAGATTTTAAATATCAATACTTATCGTTTAAAGATTCATACTTGACAGGGGTTTTTGCAAGATTATCCGAATTCTACAAAATTGATATTGAACTGGATTGTTATGACATTAGGAATATGACAGGATATACTTCGCCTGTGAATTATGGAAATACATTGGAAGATTATTTTTCATCCATCATGAAACTCTATCCTGTGGTTATTAAAAAAGTAAATGAGAAAAGTTACATAGTTACCTGCAAAAAATAAAGGTGTTTTTGTATGTCAAATGCACTTTGTCTTATTTTGCACTATAAAATATATAAGTCAAAAATAACAAAATAATTTATAAAATTATACTATTTGTTCTTACCTTTAGCCCGTATTATTTATTTATTTTATTAAATTGAAAAGCATTTTAGCTTATAAATTAGTGTAATACAAATGTTTATGTTTTGATTAATAAGTGTTTGTTTTTAAATTTTAATGATTTTATAGACAAACTCTAATTATACGGAATGATTATTTTTCCTTTTTATAATTATTATATATAAGGCGCTTTATATACTTTGATACTAATATAAGCTGAGTTAATTTTGATTGATTTAAACTTGATTGGCGAAAAATATTAAATTAAAGAATCAGGATTAAGAACAATAAATTTTATGATTAAAAAACTATATATAATTACTTTTATATTATTGTCTTATGGAATAAGTTTGTATGCTCAGTCAGATGTTTTAGATAAAGAGATAAAATATAGGGCAATTAACAGGGATTTGTCAAATGTTTTAGTAGATCTAAGTAAAAAATCGGAAATTAATATTGTATTTAATATAAATCAGATTCCCGAAAAAAATATTAGTTTTTATTCCCCCGGTTATTCCTTAAAGAATATTTTAGATTATTTATTGAAAGATACTGGTTTAAAATATGAACTAATTAATAAACAAATTGTGATTTACAAACCGGAAGAGAGGAAAAAAGCAAATTATATTCTGAAAGGATATATTACAGATATACAAACAGGGGAAAAACTTGTTTACACAAATGTATATCTTCCGGATTTTTCAAAAGGAACAATAAGTAATGAATACGGTTTTTACAGTATTAAACTTGCCGGAGGAGAAAATGTCCTGATATTTTCATATTTGGGCTATCAAAACAAAAGAATTAAAATAAATTTGAAAAAAGATACACTTTTGAATGTTACCCTTAATCCTAAACCGGCTAAATTATTGAATGAAATTGTGATATGGGATTCCAAATTACATAACAGAAAGATTAAGTTTTTTGAGCCTGAAAAAATAAATACTGCCAGAATAGATAAACTTGTCCACCCAATGGGAGAGGATGATATATTGAGGTTTACTTATGTTTTGCCCGGGGTTTTAACAGGAGCAGACGGATTGGGAGGAATACATGTCAGGGGAGGGGAATCAGCTGAGAATATGATATTGATGGATGGAGTTCCTGTTTATAATTCACAGCATGCAATTGGATTGTTTTCGATTTTTAATTCCAGTATTATTAAAGATGCCAGAATTATTAAATCTGATTTTCCTGCCAGGTATGGCGGGAGTCTTAGTTCGGTAATGGATATTCGCCTTCGTGATGGAAATAAGAAGAAATTTGCCGGAGAATTGGATATGGGATTTATTACAGTAAAAGGATTGTTTGAGGGGCCTATTTTACAAAACAAGGGGTCTTTCCTTGTAAGTTTCAGACGATCATATATGGATATTTGGAATAAAGCCATTTCAAAAACTTTGAGTTCAAATATTAAAACAAAGGATTTTAAGTATTATTTTTATGACTTTAATATGAAAATGAATTTTATATTGAATAAGAGAAATTCATTTTCATTAAGTTTTTATAAAGGTAGTGATAATTTTAAAAATAAGGATACAAAGTATTTTTCTGCAGAGAGGACAAGATTATTTTCTATAAATAACAATGATTGGAATTGGGGTAATGTATTATTGTCTATGCAATGGAATCATCAGACAGGTAGAAAAACAAGTGTTAATTCCATCTTGTTTTATAGTAAATATAATCTAATTTCGAATTCTTATAATGTAGGGCTTTTAGATGATTCTGAAAATCTATATTTTTACAATGGAAGGATATTTGATTCTAAAATTTATGATTTTGGATATAAAATGGATTTTGACTATTTTACTAATAATAAGCATAAATTGAGGTATGGATTTATGAGTGTTATGCATATTTTGAATCCGTTTATTTATGTGAGTCCTAGAATTTTGAAAGATGTGGAAAATGAAATTCCGGATGTGAATAAAATGAGAAAAGAAATAAAGCCGTATTCTGTTGAAAATTTTGAAAACTCGGTTTATTTTGAAGATCAAATTGATTTTAATAAAAATACAAGTTTAAATATAGGATTACACATTGAATTTTTGAAATTCAGTAAAAAAATAGATGTTAAGGATTACTATTCACTCGAGCCTCGTATTATTTTTAATCAAAAAATTAGTAAAAATTCGATTATTAGTTTTTCCGTTGTTAGATTAAGTCAAAATGTTCATGCTTTAACTAATAACGGATTAGGATTGCCATCAGAAGTGTTTTTGCCTACAACTGCCTTGTTAAAACCTGAAACTGCATGGCATTTTAATGTAGGATTTGATTTTGATATATCAGAAAAATCAAATATAACATTTGAAACTTATTACAAAGTTTCCGATAATATTATTTCACATAAAGATGGTAGTTATTTTGTTATTTCAAATTCTTCCGAATGGGAAAAATATATTCCTGTTGGTAAAGGCAGGATGTGCGGTATAGAATCTCAATGGAGCTATCATTCGGGGAGATATACGTTTTGGTTGAATTATACTCTAAGTCATTCCAAAAGGTTATTTGACCAAATAAATAATGGGAATTGGTATGAATACAGGTTTTCAAGAAGGCATAATTTTAACTTTATTTCGGTTTTTAAAGTGACTAAAAGAATAAGTTTGTTTTTGACTGCTGTATATGGTTCGGGTAATCCCTATACTTTACCTACACAATTAACTCCTGATAATAAAATCTTGTATGAAGAGAAAAATAATTGGCAATTACCATCTTACCAAAGATTGGATATAGGTATGGAATCCAAATTTATGTCAAATGATATTCATCAGGAAGTCAAAATTGGAGTTTATAATGTTTTGAATAGAGCGAATCCTTATTATGTGACATTTTCTTTCAATGATAGAAAACTTTCCACTAAAAATTTAAAGGAAATTTATTTATTCCCTTTTTTGCCTTCTGCCAGTTATAAAATAATTTTTTAAATAATTTTTTATTCTTTTTAATTTTATATAATACTTGCTAAAGAGAAGTGACTTATATTGTTTCGGGAAAAATAAAATATACGATATTATTTAATTTGTTCAGTACTTATAATTATAATCGAGATACTAATTTTTTAAATAAAATTTAGAAATTTATATTTACTTTTTCACTTTTTTATATTACCTTTGTGCTCGATAAATTTTATTTTCATATAGTCATTTTATGGCTACAGGTTATTAAAAGTTTTTTTTTTGAAAAATACGCATTTATTTAAGGGTTATTTAGGTATTTTACCATTATATTTATTGTCATCCGTTTTTATATTTTATTCATGTGACAATGATGTGAATAGTAGTATTTTTACATCTCATTCTAAAATCTGGGTTGATGCGGTTGTCAAAACTACAGATACGGTAAAAATATATTTAGGGGTTACTTCAGGAATGAATTCAGGCGTAACTGCACGATATAGAGATGACGCAACAGTTCAACTCTTTGTTAATAATTCAGAAATTCCCAAAGTGTTAGAATATAAAGAATTAAGTCTAAATAAAGGTTATTATTATTGTCCGCAGTTGTCCGGTGTTAAACCCGGAGATTCTTTAACATTTGTCGGATGGATTGAAGGAGAAGAATTTGAAAGAGTTGAAGCTAAGACCTATATACCGGCTCCCGTTAATATAGATAAGATTAAGTTGATTAAAAGAACCTTGACAGGAGATAGTAAAGAGAAAATTGACTTGGAAATGATCCTTGATACCAGTAGAATCGGTAAAAATCTATATTTTGAATTGGATATAAAGAATTATGTTTATACATATAGCACTAAAGTACCTACATATATTAAAAAGGTTGGAACCAAAGATGATTTAGGCTTTTCTTATGGTATGTATTGGAATAATTCAAAAGAATCGATATTAGTAAATTATGCACTTATTAAAAATGATAATATTCCTATTTCGTTTACTATACCTGCTAATGTAATAAAAAATGAATTGGAAATTAATATTAAGACCATTACTAAAGATTACTATGAATATTCAAAAGCTATTGAAAACGGTAGCATTTCAAAATCCAATATTTCCAATGGTACAGGTATTTTTACGGGTTATTCCGAATCGAAAAATATGATTGTTATCGAATAGCTTCTTTTATTTTTACAAAATATTTCTTTTTCGTTGTATAAATGGTTAAATAGTATTATGTTTGCACACAGAGAATTCGAACATGAGTTCGATTTACTACTGTCTGTAAGAAAAATGACATTTTGAGATTTGATGTATTTTCTTGCAGGAGTGATTTAGTGTTTGTCAATACAGAACCTGTTTTATTAAAAACTAAGATTGTTTTAAAATTTTAATAGTTTTATTGATAAATATTATTTAATCAAATATTATTGAAATGTACATATTCGAGAGGAATTATTTTAATTATATAATGTTCTTTTTACATCATATCCGGCTTTTTTATAATAGCTTCATCTGATGAGATAATCCTTTATTTTATTTTAAAAAAAATTCCTTAGTCAGAATAGGTACGAGTAAAGAATGCCTTAATCATGATTCAATATATAGCAAAAGAGAATGGTAAATTAGTATTTTTGGACAAATGGCAAGAAGGTGTTTGGATAAATATTATTCCACCGCATCATAAGGATGAATTGGAAGATTTATCTGAAAAATTCAATATCCCTTTGGATTTCCTTACCGACCCGTTGGATGTGGAAGAGAGAGCTAGATACGAATGGGAAGATGAGATTAAACTTATTGTTATAAATATTCCTTTTAAAGATAAAGATATTGAGGATTATGAGAATCATTCATATTACCGGACAATCCCTCTGGGTATTGTCATTACACCTTATAATATCATTACTATTTCTTCAAAAGAAAATAATATAATTCAAAGATTTCTTGATGGAAAAGTTAAGAATTTTAAACCTTCTAAAAAACCACATTTTATTCTTAAAATTTTAGAACAAACAGTACTTTGGTATTTGGAATATCTTAAGCGCTTGAATTATAAAAGAAATATGTTAGAGCAGGAATTATATAATTCCAGCCGTAATAAAGAGCTAAAAGAGCTTTTGAAAATTGAAAAGAGTCTTGTATATTTTCTAAATTCCTTAAAAGCTGATGAATTGCTTTTAATGAAAATGAAAAGGACTGATTTTTTAAAAATAAGAGATAATGAAGACTATCTTGATTATTTTGAAGATATTATTATTGATTATAGTCAAGGTTTGGATATGGCAAATGTACATACGAACATTTTAGGTGGTATTATGGATACCTATGCTACGATTATTTCCAACAACTTTAATAATTTTATTCAAAGATTGACTTTTATCACTATTATTCTTGAAGTACCTACACTTGTCGCCAGTTTTTATGGAATGAATGTCGAATTACCGTTTTCAGGTTATAAATATATATTTTATATACTTTTTTCTGTCTCTTTTATTTTAGGAATCTTTTTGGTTTGGATTGTAACTAAGAAAATAAAACTATAGTATCTATAAATTATAAAAAATATTTTCAATGATATTATTGGATGGTAAAAAAATATCTGCAGAGATAAAAAATGAAATTAAAAAAGATGTTGATTCTTATATTAAAAAAGGATATAGGCAGCCGCATCTAGTAGCAATTTTAGTTGGTAACGATCCTGCAAGTACATTTTACGTAAAAAGTAAAATGAAATCTTGTGCTCAGGTAGGATTTAAATCTACAAACCTTAATTTTGAATCGAATATTTCTGAAGAAAGGTTACTTGAGGAAATAAAAAAATTAAATAATGATGAGAAAGTCGATGGCTTTATTGTTCAGTTACCTCTTCCCGAGCATATAAATGTAAATAAAGTATTAGCTGCTATAGATCCTGAAAAAGATATCGATGGTTTTCATCCTTTTAATTTAGGTAGATTGATTTTAGGGATGGATACTTTTGTGCCCGCTACACCTCTTGGAATATTGGAAATGATGAAAAGATACAATATCGATACAAAAGGGAAAGATGTTGTTATCTTAGGAAGGAGCAATATTGTTGGAAAGCCACTTGCAATCAGTTTGGTACAAAAACAATATCCGGGTAATGCGACTGTGACAATAGTACATAGTAAAACAGAAAATCTAAATGTAAAACTAAGAAATGCGGATATTTTAGTGGCAGCAATAGGAATGCCAGGGTTTGTCAAAGAAAATATGGTTAAGGAAGATGCTGTAGTTATAGATGTTGGAATAAATAGGGTAGAAGATAAGACAAAAAAATCAGGCTATAGAATTGTAGGAGATGTAGATTTTGAAAATGTAGCTTCTAAGTGTAGCTTTATTTCTCCTGTTCCCGGCGGAGTAGGGTTAATGACAGTTGTTTCTTTATTATTGAATACGCTAAAAGCATATAAAAATAGATATGGCATTTAAAGATAAGTTTATAAAGTATTCTTTTAAAAGCGGTTGGGATAATAATATGATTATAGCATTTCTATTGTCATTACCTTTTGATTCTTTTGAAGAAATAAAAGATGTAGTAGTTGCATATTTGCCTGAAGAAAAATATACCGAAGAAACTCAAAAAGAGATTGCGACTATCTGTTCACAGTATCAAATAACATTTGATAAGGAAATTATTCAAAATAAAAATTGGAATGAAGAATGGGAAAGTAGTTTTGAACCGGTTAAAGTTGAGGATTTTTGTATTATTAAAGCTGATTTTCATGAAGGAGTTGATGATTCCGGATTTAAGTACTCTATCAGTATTACTCCGCAAATGACTTTTGGAACAGGACATCATGAAACTACCTATTTGATGATTGAATTATTGTCGGAGATTAATGTTGAGAATAAAAAAGTTTTTGATTTTGGTGCTGGTACGGGAATCTTATCGATTTTGGCGGAGAAAATGGGTGCATCTGAAATAATAGCAATTGATAACGATCCCATTGCAGTTGAGAATATAATTTCAAATACAAAATCTAATAATTGTACTAAAATTACTGCTTCGTTTGGAGAATCTGCAGATATTGGAAGGTTTGTTTTTGATTTGGTATTTGCCAATATCAATAAAAATGTATTGATTCAGGAAGTTGAAAATCTGAGTATGTCCCTTAATAAAGGTGGATTTTTGATTTTATCCGGTATTCTTGAAGACGATTTTGATGAAATCAAAAATCTCTATGAAAAAAATAGTATGAAACTGATGAAAACACTGCAAAAAGGGAAATGGCTTGCTATGAAATTTGTTGCCTATTGACAGGGATATACAATTAAAAAGGATGATTCAACGCAAAAACAATATTGGGGAATAAAGAGTTTTTTAATCCAAAATAAGAACCGTTCTCATCAGGATATGGATTTCTTAATTTATATGCAAAATCAAATCTTAACAAAACAAATACATCAAGTTGTAGACTTACACCTGCATCAATGGCAATCTGCTTGTAGAAACTTGATGTAAATTGACTCCCTGGCCTTTCGGTATCATTTTTCAATGTCCATATATTTCCTGCATCAATGAAAATAGCGGATTTAAATAAATATGATAATTTAAATCTATATTCCAAATTGGCTTCTAAACGGATATCTCCTTTTTGGTATGGAATCTGATTTTTAGCTGTTTGCGGATCAATATATGAACCTGGTCCTAATTCCCTTGTTGCCCATGCTCTCATACTGTAAGGACCTCCTACTTCAAATTGTTTGATATATGGTATGACATCATTGTCTGCAAATGGGATCCCAATTCCTCCATATACTCTGCCGGCTAATTCGGAAGTGGAAGATAATTTATAAACAGGACGGTATTCCAAATAAGTTTTAATGAATTTTGCATAACTGATTTTATTATTAAATTGCCAATAACCATCTTCTTTCTTGATTAAATTGTTAACTCTATTTATAAAAAATATTTCCAATCCGGATGTTTCAAATCCGAATAACATACGGTAGTTATATAAAGAATTTTGCTTGTTCGAATAATAATTGATTGTGATGTTTTTCATTAACAAGCCAGTTAAGAAAACATTATTCATACTCTTTGTCTGAAAACGATTAAAAAGTGAATCTTTAAATATTTTTGGAGCTAAATAGTTTATGCCGGTTTGATTTACTAAAATATTTAATTTTTTATTTGGAATATAACTGTATCCGTAATTAGCATTTAATGATGAGATAATAAATTTATCCAGTATTGTAAGATTGTTGTATGATAATGAAAAATCTGTCGTTGTATTGTTTTTCAATTTTTGCAAACTTTGTTTTTTTGACAAACCGTAATACAAATATAGTGGAGAATATTTAATGGTAAGCGGTGAAATAGGATTTGTATAATCCAGTTTTCCCAAAATGCTTAATTCACTATAATTTTTATTGCTTAAATTTATTTTCACATCACCCGAACCAGATAATCTAAGATAATCACCACGGGAACTTAATCTCCTATCCTGAAATACACCGCTTCCTCCAAATTCTATGAATTGCTCCTTCTTCAAAAGAGTTACATATTTTAAAGCAATATTTCCTTCTGAAAAATATTTGTTTTTGTGAACATACATATAAATTTTATAATTCAGTCTGTTTTTAATTTTTCTATCAATGGAGGTCTTGATAGAAATGAATCTGTATATGTTAAATTTTGATAATTTATTATATATGTCTCTGGTTTTATCTCTTTTATAGAGTTCTCCCATTTGCAAATTAATTGCACTTTTTAATAACTCCGGTTTTACAAGATATTTATCAAGTTGATGATGAAATATAATATTACCAAATGTATCGGATTGCAACCTGGATATCGGTTGTTGGGGATAATAATCAGTGAAAACTTCAATAATTCCTGTTTTGTAAATCTTGTGTTTTTGTTCGCCTGCAGGATTTTTGATTTTAATTATTAAATCCACTTTGTAATTGGAACTATCTCCTGTCAGTTCAATAAAATTTTGATTGAAAGTTGCATATCCATTATTTTGAAGCAAATTTGTAATTCTTATTTTTTCCAAATCATAATTCAGGTAATCAAGCCCGTCACCGGGTTTTAAATATGATTTGTATTTACTTTTTTCTATTAAACCGCTAATTTCACTATCGTTACAATCATATTTTAGGCTGTTTATAATATATCTTTTTCCCGTATGAATTATGTAATCCACATCAACTATATTTTTTTCAGGAAAAACTTTATATTCTACATTTACATTGAAAAAGCCTTTCTTGGTTTTTAAGAAATTTCTGAATTTTCGAGCGGTTTCTTTAGCATATTTCTCATCGAAAATAGGTGGGTCCTGAGCTAATCTTTTTCTTGCAAATTTGGCTAAAATACCCTTTTTCCCTTGAGAAACATAATAAAACCAATACCTTGGAACATATAATATAGATTCACTAGGTTTTTGCTGTATTAATGTGTTCAATTCTTCTTTTAATAATATTTTATTATTGATTTTATCTTCCGAATCCAAGATAATCCTGTTCTTATGAAGGAATTTTTCATTATCTTTTAGATATCTTGTAGCTTGACATGATGAAAAAAATATTATATTTGTTAATAATATTAGTTTTAGTATTATGGTGATATTTATTTTTGACTTATTCAAAAAAGAATTTTTTATTTATGTTGACAATTAAAGATATTAAATATATACGTTCACTTTCACAAAAAAAGTATAGACAAAAGTACAATATTTTTGCTATCGAAGGTGAAAAAATGATATTGGAAACAATTTTTTTTGCACCGGATAGATTAGTTAAACTTTATTGCCTTCCGGAATTTAAA
>JALSPW010000078.1 GCA_026985735.1 Saprospiraceae bacterium | reverse complement strand
TTTTTTTGCAATTGAAAAATTATCTTTTATTGTATTAATATGCTTGATTATTTCTATAAAACCAACTAAAGACAATTTATCCAAACCTCGACTAATTTCAACTCCCGCCTTAGACATTTTACTACCTCCAAAGCCTTTAAACTGAATATTTTTGTTTATCCCAAACATAGCCTTCACCAGATTTGCAGCATGCATATCCCCTGATACTTCGCCGGCTATGATATAAAACTTTTTATTCACTAAAATAAACTTTTATAATAATATATAATCCAGATTATAGTCGCAACAATAGTCACAATAACTACCCCATTCATTGCTTTTTCCGCTCTTTTAACTTTAAAATACTGGAATGGGATAAAATTAAACATAATGCCCAAAACAAAAATAGTACGCTCCTGCTGAATCGAGAAAACACCATTATTCCACTGAATCAAACCGGATTGAGCAAGAAATTCAAATGCCATTTTAACCAATGCAGATCCGACAACTGTCGCAAATATACCGCCAATAATACCGTACCAAATACTTTTAGAAAATGTATTCATAATTTAATAGCTTTTACTGTCCCAAATCCCTTACCGGAATAAATAAATATTGTGCACCCAATTCACTAATTACAAAAAAACAGATATCATCTTCATGATTTTTATATAGTTTTTTAAAATCTTCAAGCTTTTCTTCAAGAATCAGTTTTTTAGTATAAAATTCTTCAAGTGTGGAAGCATTTATAGACCAGGACGTCCCTGTTTCTTCCCTTTTCAACAAAGGAATACCGATTTTAATCTGATCTTGATGAGCAACAAAAATAGGATAATTACTAATATCCTCCTCTTTAATTTTCAATGCTGCTTGATATGCCATTTTAGTAAATGGTTCAAGTTGCTGCTTTATCAACAACATCTTCTCGGTTATATCTGTTCCATTATGCTCCATAATACTAAGATAACAATTTTTTTACTATTCCCGAAATGGTTTTACCATCAGCTTTACCCGCAAACTTTTGATTTGCAATGCCCATTACTTTACCCATATCTCTCATTGAAGAAGCTCCTGTCTCAGCTATAATTTCCTTCAATTTCGCTTCCAATTCTTCATCTGATAATTGCTCCGGCAAATATTTAGATATTACTGCTATTTCTTCTCTTTCTTTAACGGCAAGATCTTCCCTACCTTGTTTTTCATAAATTTCAAGAGAATCTTTTCTTTGCTTAATAAGTTTTTGTAGCATTCTTATTTCTGCCACCTCATCTATTTCTTTACCGCTACCGTCGGTTTTTAGCAATAAAATAGCTGATTTTATGGCTCTGATTCCACGCAATCCAGCCTGATCTTTTGCTTTCATAGCTTCTTTGAGATCTGTGTTTATTTTTGTTTCAAGATTCATAATTAATTTATTTTATATTTTAAATTAAAACAGCTACTCAAGTAGAGTACATAGAAATGAAAAATAATTATTTACATTTTTCATCCAACTGTTATCTAAACGAAATATATGGTTCTATCTTATTTGTCAACTCAATAAAATCATCAATGCTCAATTGTTCAGGACGTTTTTTAAAAAAATCATCTTTCAATACCTCGTTATCATTCACTAAAGATTTAAGTGTATTTCTTATCATTTTCCGCCGTTGATTAAATGTAGACTTTACTATTGTCTTAAAAAGTGATTCATCGCAATCCAATTCCAATTTATCTTTTCGTTCAAGCTTTATTACAGCAGAATCAACCTTTGGTGGCGGATTAAAAGAACCTGGTTTTACTTTAAAAATAATTTTACCCTTGTAATAAGCCTGAACCAAAACACTTAAAATACCATATTCTTTATTTCCCGGATTGGCAATTATCCTTTCTGCCACCTCTTTCTGAAACATACCTATCAATACCGGAATTTTATTTTTATAATCAATCATTTTAAACAATATTTGAGAAGAAATATTGTAGGGAAAATTACCAAATAGAATAAATTCATTTTCAAACACTTCATTTAAATCAAGTTTTAAAATATCTTCATATATCAAATGAATATCAATACCGGGAAATTTACCATGCAAATATTCAATCATATCCAAATCCGCTTCAACAGATTTAAATATAATATTCTCTTCATATAAATATTTAGTAAGAACACCCTTACCCGGACCTATTTCCAAAACAGGATACGCTTCACTCAATTCTATTGCCGTTTCAGCAATGTTCCTTGCCAAACTCTCATTTATAAGAAAATGTTGACCGTATGATTTTTTTGCTCTCAATTACTTTTTGATTGTAAAGATATAAAAAGTAGATGATTTTGTTTAAAACTATATACATTAATAGTGAGAAAATCGTCTTTTTTAATAACTTTGCTCAATAATATGTTAAACATAAGTATTTAAGCAACCCCATTCCGGGGAAAAATAAACTAAACGAATAGTTTGGTACTGGATGATATGGGGAAAAATACATATTTTTAGAGATATACTTTGTACTTAAAATTACGCAAAATATCATAACATACTATTTTACATTTGTTTATATTTTACGTAAACCTTAATTAAAAAATATTTGAAGAAATGAGTAAAATTAAAGTTGGAATCACAATAGGAGATTTAAATGGTATAGGACCTGAAGTTTTAATAAAAGCCGTTTCAGATCCTAGAATTACAGATATTTGTACACCTGTAATTTATGCTTCCGCAAAAGTCTTATCATATCACAAAAATATTACCAAAGTCAATAATTTTTTCTATAAAATAGCTCTATCCGGACAAAGAATAGCCGAAGGTAAAATAAATTTAGTCAATTGTTGGACAGAAAATGTTATTATTAATATTGGTAAAATCACTGAAGAAGGTGGAAAATATGCAAAAATATCACTTGACAGTGCACTCTACGACCTCAAAGAAGGATATATAGATACATTGGTTACCGCTCCAATTAATAAAAAAGCTATGTCGCTTATTGATTTTGGATTTATGGGACATACCGATTATCTTACGGAAGTTACCAAATCTACAAATTCAATGATGATAATGTTGAATGACGATTTGCGTGTTGCATTGGTAACACATCATTTACCCTTGAAAGATGTACCTGCAACTTTGACCAAAGAAAAAATTATCAAAACCATAAAAGATCTTAACAATACCCTTAAAATGGATTTTGATAAGGAAAAACCATTAATTGCAGTACTCGGGTTAAATCCTCATGCCGGTGATGAGGGTGTTATTGGAAATGAAGAAATTGATATTATTAGACCGGCCATATTGGAAGCTAAAGAAGATGGAATCTTTGTCAATGGACCATTTCCGGCAGATAGCTTCTGGGGAACTTTTGGGTATAAAAAATATGATGCTGTCCTGGCAATGTACCACGACGAAGGTTTAATTCCTTTTAAATTATTATCATTTGGAAATGGAGTAAATTATACTGCAGGGCTCCCTTTTGTAAGAACATCTCCAGATCATGGTACAGGCTATGATATAGTAGGACAAAATATAGCAAATCACGAATCTTTTCTTAATGCAATATTTACAGCTGTTGAATTAACAAAAAACAGATTGGAATATCAGGATGCAAGAAAAAATGCTATTGAAAAAAGAGCAAAGCCATCAGAAGAAGTTGAAGGTTGATGAGTATTTAGTTGGTTGCTAATTATCATACTCAGTATTGAAATCAATAAGATTCTTTCTATATTGACTATCATTCACGAGATTGGTTATCTGCACTCCTTCCAACAACTTTGCAACAGTTTCCCAGTAACTGTAAGTCAAAATTACATATTTTTTTTTTATTTATTAATATTTTTATAATAATTTTTTATTTATCTCAATAATTTGCCATTTATATAATTAAATCCTGCTATTCCTTGCAATCCCCCTCCATGTATCCATACTATTTTTGACCCTTTATTAAAAAAGCCCTGTTCCAATAAGTCATGCAATGCATAAATCATTTTCCCGGAATAAATAGGGTCCAATGGAATTCCATATTTCCTTTTATAACTATTAATAAAATTTATTAATTCCATATTGTATTTCGCAAAACCTCCAAAATGATAGGAATCAAATATTTTCCAATTTGATTTTCTCATAAAACTATTATCTCCATCATAAATATCCCTTAAGGTCTTTTCCCAATCCACTCCTTTTATTGCCGAT
>JALSPW010000077.1 GCA_026985735.1 Saprospiraceae bacterium | reverse complement strand
TAATACTGTACACAAGCCCGTAAAAACCATTGCTTAACCATTTTTGTCTTATAATATCGGAGTTTTTAAATGATGATGTATCAAGTCCATAATCTTTTAAATCTTCATCAGTTTTATATTGCTCGTAATATCCTGCTCCTTTTGTATAATGAATTCCAAAATTAATAAATGTTTTATCATTTGGTTTTAAATTATAAAACAACATAAAATGATTTTGGCTGTAATCATCAATTTGATTTTCATAGGGAGGATTTTTTGAAAAATAATCTGTTCCTGCCAAATTGAATGTTCGCAACGAGTCATTGTCTATATATTGAACAGGAACACCATACCAAGCTTGATATGTTTTTTCTTTTCCGATAATAGCATTAAATTTTAATGTGCTGTTTTGAAAAATTCTTGTTCCGGTAAAGAAAAACGAATTTAATGCAGATGATGCCCTGTCGATATACCCGTCTGATTTGATAGATGTATATCTGGCATCGATACTAAATTTACCATTCATCAAGCCTGTTCCCGCTTTTGCTGATATTTTTGAGGTATTGTAGCTGCCGTAACCACCTTCAAGGCTTAAATGCGGTTTTAGATGAATTTTTTCCGTATTGATATTTATGCTGGCGCCAAATGCTCCGGCTCCATTAGTCGAACTTCCGACTCCTCTTTGAATTTGAATACTTTCTGTAGATCCGGCAATATCGGGTAGATCGACCCAATAAACTTGTTGGGATTCGGCATCATTTAATGGTATTCCGTTTATTGTAACATTTATTCTGGTAGGGTCCGTGCCCCTTATTCTGATACCCGTATAGCCTATACCCGTACCTGCATCCGAAGTGGTAACAACAGAAGGAGTAAGTTGTAATAGAAAAGGGACATCTTCACCGTAATTTCGGTTTTGTATTTCTTCTTTGTTAATATTTTTATATGCAAACGGCATTTTCCCTGATGCTCTTAAAGCATTGATTTGAATTTCTTTTAATCTATATGTTTTTTCTTTAAGTACTATATCGATATTCATATTTTTATCGATGAAGATTTGTTGTTCAAAATCTTCATATCCTAAGATACTTGCTTTCAATACATAGTTTCCTAAAGTGATTCCTGATAGTTTATAGTATCCTTCATCGTTTGTTTCTGTTATATGGTTGGTTCCTTCGAGGAATATCCGTGAATATTCGATTATCCTTCCCTTTTCATCGGTAACAGTTCCTTGGATTTCAAATTGGCCTATTGCATGAACTGATATTAAAGATAAAATCAAAACAATTGCAGAATATTTCATTATTATATTTTTTACGGGGAACGGAAAGGCGAGAAAAATCATTTTCCTTTCCGGCATTATCCGGACAGGTTCAATGGGTATGATCTCAGCCTGTACAGCACCCCAAATGTTTATTAAAGACCGCTGATAAGTTATCAACGTATTTAAAACGGTTTAAATGGAAAAAAGTTTTTATGATGAATAAAAATCTTTATGGCGGTCAAGGTAGTTTTGAACAAAACTTTTAAAAACCATTAAAGCCATATCAAAATCCTGATTATTATTTACTATAATATCAGCTCTTCTAATATAGGGTTCGATAAATTTTTCATAAGAAGGCATTACATGTTGTTCATATCTGTAAAGGACATCCTCAAGAGGATAATTTCTTTCTATCCTGTCTCTTTTGATCCTTCGGATAACACGAAGGTTGTCCATAGCATTGATAAAAACTCTCAGGTCAAACTTTTTATCGAGCAATTTTTCAAAATAAAATACAAATAAACCTTCTATGATGATAATAGGAGCCGGTTTGAAAGTTAGTATTTTAGGATTCTTCAATTTGTTATTGAAAGTATATTCTTGTCTTTTTATAATCTGATGATTAAGAAGCTTCTTTATGTCGATAGCCAATTGGTTGAACTCAATGGATTCCGGTAAATCAAAATTTTTAACACCGTTTTCATCCGTATGTTGTAAATGTCTTGGTTTGTAGTAATCATCCTGTGATATAATGCACAATTCGGTATCCTTAAATCCTTCTTTAAGTTTATTAATGAAAGTGGTTTTTCCTGAGCCACTACCTCCTGTTATTCCTATTAAAAATGGCTTATAAGGCATATCTTTTGAAAATTATCGGTCAAATATACATATATTAATTAAAATAATATTAAAAAATTATAAATATATTATATATATTGGAATTTATTATTAATTTCACGCCGCTTTTATTCATTTTTTACAGAAAATTAAAATTAAAATTTACGTAATTTAATTAAAATAATATGGAAACGTTTAAAAAGTATTCCGGATTGTTTTTTGTGCTTTTTTTATTGTTTTTATCAAGTGATTCAATATTGGCACAAGAAGTAACCGATCCGTCGACAAGTCATTTGATTCCTAGTGAAGGATTTAATATAGTGTCTTTTTTAAGAGGAGTTTTGGGAATGGTTGTAGTATTGGGAATTGCATATTTTTTTAGTGCCAACAGAAAAGGTATAAATTGGAAAACGGTTAGAGTTGGATTGACAATTCAAATTATTTTAGCTATCGGGATATTAATGGGAGATAAAATAGGATTTAATATTCCGTCAATAGATTTGGGTTTTTGGCAAATAAACAGAATCGATTTGAGGATTGTCAGACTTATTTTTGAGTTCGGCGGGAGTGTTTTTGTTAAGATACTGGATTTCACTCGTGTAGGTTCGGAATTTCTATTTGGAGGCTTGATGAATGTCAAGAGTGCCGGATTTATTTTTGCTTTGCAGGTTTTACCTACTATAATTTTCTTTTCTGCACTAACTTCTTTATTGTTTTATTTAGGGTGGATACAGATTGTTGTAAAAGGGATGGCTAAGTTGTTAACAAAAATGATGCATGTATCCGGTCGGGAGGCTTTATCTGTAACCGGTAATATATTTTTGGGACAAACAGAAGCTCCTTTGATGATAAAAGCATATCTTGAAAAAATGACGAAATCCGAGATTTTATTAGTGATGATAGGAGGAATGGCAACTGTTGCCGGGGGTGTTTTGGCTGCATATATAAGTTTTCTTGGCGGTGATGATCCTGTGGAAAGATTGAAATTTGCCAAACATTTATTGGCAGCATCAGTGATGGCCGCACCCGGTGCAATTGTAATATCTAAAATGTTGTTTCCTGAAAAGGGAATCGTTCCTGAAGAATCCGAGGTGGAAATGGAAGATATTGGATCTAATATATTGGATGCTATTTCAAACGGTACAACTCAAGGTTTGAAGTTGGCGGCTAATGTAGCAGCAATGCTTTTAGTATTTCTGGCATTTATAGCGATGTTGAATTATATATTTTCCGGATTGGGTGGTTTTATAGGACTTAATGACCTTATGGCTAAATATACTCCTTATAAGGAGTTTTCTCTCGAATCCATACTTGGACTTATATTTGCTCCTTTGATGTGGTTGCTCGGAGTGGTTAAAGAAGATATAATGGTGATGGGACAATTATTGGGAATAAAATTGGTTGCCAGTGAATTTGTTGCTTATACTCAATTGGCTGATTTGAAAAATGCTGCCAGTACACCACATTTAATGTACGAAAAATCGGTTATTATGGCAACATATATGTTGTGTGGATTTGCCAATTTTGCTTCCATTGGAATTCAGATTGGCGGAATTGGTTCTCTTGCACCGGGTCAAAGAACCCAACTGGCAAAATTTGGTATGATGGCGCTCCTCGGTGGATCGTTGGCATCTTTGCTTTCCGCTACATTTGTAGGAATGATAATGGGATAATAATAATCTTAATAAAAAGGTGGACAGTTTAATAACTATCCACCTTTTTTAATGAAGTATACTCCTTAACTAAAGTATTTATAATTAGAAAGCAATTATTTTTTTACTTTTTCTACTATTGCTTTAAATACTTCAGGTTCATTCATTGCCATGTCCGCTAAAACTTTTCTGTTTAAGTCGATATTATTTTCTTTTAATGCATGCATGAATTTACTGTATGACATTCCTTCCATTCTGGAAGCCGCATTGATGCGGGCAATCCACAATCTTCTAAAAGCTCTTTTCTTATTTTTTCTGTCTCTGTAAGCATAACTCCATGCTTTTTCAACTGCATTTTTAGCTACGGTATAAACATTTTTTCGAGCTCCGAAATAACCTTTTGCCGCTTTTAATATTTTTTTTCTTCTTCTTCTTGAAGCGACAGCATTTACTGATCTAGGCATAATTAATAATTTTTAAAAATACAGGGATTCTTTCGAATTCTTCAAACCTGTATTCTAGTTAATAAAATAAATTTGTTCGTTGCAAAGACAATTTTCTCTTTGTTAAATACAGGTTTCTTATAATCCAAGTAATGCTCTTACTCTTTTTAAATTGGATTTATCCAAGATTTCAGAATGTCTAAGATTTCTCTTAGCTTTTTTAGATTTCTTTCTCATCAAGTGGGAAGCACTTGAGTGAAAGTGTTTTATCTTGCCTGTACCCGTTATTTTAAATCTTTTCTTTGCTCCCGAATGTGTTTTTACTTTAGGCATAATTTTGATATTGATTTTAAAATAGTGCGCAAAGATAATTTTATAATATTTAATAGACAAATTATTTGATGATAAAATTAATATATTTCTAATATTTTCTACTGCACAATTATTATAAATCCATTGCGTTATTGTATTAAATTCAATGTGACTTCTTAGGTAGAATCATTTTTATTATGATTACTATGCCTGCACAGTTACTATTTTAATGAAAAATTTTAAAAGATGAGAAAAGTATATATATTTTTTGTTTTAGTACTTATGGCTAATGTGATAATTGCCCAAAATGATACTTCTGTGGTAGAAACGGATCACGATACGGATTTGCTCAGTTTTGAAAAATATTCTTATGATTTGGGTGAAGTGAAAAAAGGTGAAATTAAATATTTTGATATTAAATTTAAAAATACTGGAAGCGAACCTGTGATTATAGATTTTATTTCCTCTTGTGATTGTACTGAAGTAGAGTTTCCTACAGATGCGATTATGCCGGGCGAATCGGGGGTCTTGAAAGTTAAATTTGATAGTTCGGATAAAGAAGAAAGCGAAACAACGGATATAGATGTTTTTCTAATGAATAAAGATAAAGAATCGGGTACTCCTGTATATTATACTTTGGAATATTCATTTAAACTGATAAAATAAATTTAATATGTCGCAAATTAATGATGACTCCAATCCTTTCAGCGTATTGTCGAATATTGAATTTTCCGAAGATGACTATTTAAAATCTGATGATAAGATTGAATTAGAACCGGAAGAAGAAGATTATTCTTATAGAAAAAGCATGAAAATCAGAGTTTGGCTTGAAAAAAAGAAAAGAGCCGGTAAGCCTGTGTCTGTCATACAGGGATTGCAAGAGGATAAGGAGAGTTTAAAAGCTTTAGCTAAAATATTGAAAACCCAATTAGGTGTTGGAGGTAGTTTTTCTGATGGTGAAATTATTATCCAAGGTCAAAACAGAGATAAAATCATTGAGATACTCAAATCTCAAGGTTTTAATGATGTAAAGAAAGCCGGAGGTTGAGGGTGGTTTTGGTAGGTATGGGTGAATGTGAGAAGATTTTCTTGACAAATTATAGAAATTTTATTATAAAAAATCTTAAATTCAACTGTATTTTCTTTACCTTGCGGCATTTATTTGCATTATGACAATATTATTTGATGCGGTTATTTTTTCTTAATATTATTTTATATTTTTTAATTTCCTTTATTTTCGTCTCGCCGACTGGTAAGATATTTGCGCAGCCTGAAAATGATGATTGCAGCAATGCAATTGATCTTAATACTATTCCTATATGTGACGGGAAAGTTTATACAAATATTGATGCATCCAATAGCGATATCGGCATTAATAATAATGCATCATGTTTTATTTTTAATCCACCTGAAAATGATGTTTGGTTTACTTTTAGACTAACTCAAAATTCGGGAGAGCAAACTATTTTTATTAAAGGCGTGAATTCACATAAGTTGAAAAATATTCAACTTGCAGTATATAGAGGTGCTTGTGCTCAAGATGCAATGGTAGAAAGGGATTGTGCAGAATCAGAATTAAACGGGAGTACTTTGAGCTATAATATTGATAATCTTACTCCGGGAGAAATTTATTTTTTGAGGATTGGTAATTTTGGAGGAGATGCATCGGAAGGTGATTTTACTATTTGTATCGAAGAAAGGAATAAATATAATATAAAGGAAGACTCCTTTTCTACTAAATGTAGCGGTACTCTTTATGATTCGGGAGGAGAATCAGGTGATTATTCTGAAAATGAATTTTACACTTTTACCATCTGTCCTGAAGGTGATGTGAATTCGATATCTTTTGATTTTGAATATTATCATTTGCCGATGATAAATGAAACATTTCAGTATGATACCATCCATGATATCAAATATAGATACGGAGATTATATTGATATTTTTAATGGGAAAGATACCAGTTACGCAAGGTTTATTAGGATCAGTGGTAATGCCGATGATTATTTTCTTGATGATTATATGTATGGAGGTGGCGTGGATTATACCAATTGTGTCAACAGTCCGTGTATCACATTAGCATTTTCTTCCGATGATACTCTAAATGCCGAAGGTTTTGTTTTTAATTGGCAATGTAATAAAGATTTCTGTAACTATTCAGATTCTACTGTTGTTGAGATTCAACCCGGAGTGGATACAAGCAAATTGTTGGCAAATTTATTACAAAAAGGTATTTCAGGCAAAATTTCAAACATTGATTGCGATCCGGATGCATTTGGTATATTTCAAAATCAATATGGTGAAGATATCGGTATTTCCAAAGGCGTTTTATTATCCAACGGTTTGGCAATTAATGCTAAAGGACCTAATAATTCGTCAAAAAAAGGCTTTCCTTATGGAAGTCATGGTGATGTGGATTTGGATAGTCTTTCTGCTTTGACGAGCGATTCGTTGTTTTTGAGGTCATTAGATGCTTGTGTTATTGAATTGGATGTGGTTCCGTATTCCGGTGAGATTAGTTATAAATATGTTTTCGGCTCTGAAGAATACCCTGAGTTTTCAAATACACTTTTCAATGATATATTTGCGTTGCTTATTTCAGGAAATGATATTGATGGTATGTCCTCGGTTAATAATCAGAAAAATATGGCTGTTATTCCGGGCTCTAATGATTTTGTGGAAATAAATTCAGTTAATCCTTCTAAAAACTGGAAATATTATCATTCCAATTATCTTGGCAAGGAAATTCAATATGATGGTCTTATTTATGATGCGTTTGGAACAAACCATTATCTTCTTGCAAAACAAAGTGTTACTCCTTGCGATACGTACCATTTGAAATTTGCTATTGCCGATAGATATGATTCTATTTATGATTCCGGAGTGTTTATCGGTGAATTAACGGATGGAAGGCCCCAAATGTTTGTGGAATATTCTACTGATATAGATTATCTTTTGGATAATTGTGATTTAAATACTGCTACTGTAGTTGTAAAATTACCGTTTATACCGGATAACAGTATTACTTATGGGATTTCTTTGAAAGGTTCGGCAAACAGAGATATTGATTATATTACGGATATACCTGAGGAAATAATTTTTCCTCCCGGAATTTCAGAAAAAAGATTTAATATAAATGTGATTTTGGATAATATTGAAGAGGGTGTCGAATTTATTGAAATAGAACTTATAAAAGAATTGAAATGCGGAAGCCAAATTTTAGGTAATTTGAATATACCGGTCAAAGATTATCTGGATGTAAATATTATTCCGGATGAAGATTCTTTGATTTTTTGCGGGGAGAATGAGATTGTGCTTAAAGCATCAGGAATAGGGAATATGCACTGGGAACCACATAAATATATAAATAATCCCGATAGCTTTGAAGTGATTTATTATCCGATGGATAATATGTGGGTTACAGTAAAATCCAATTATATTGATAGTATACAGGATAAATGTTACGGAAATGACTCTATTTTTATACATAATACTACAGTTGATTTTTCATTGGATGAGGATTCTATAAAAATAGTATGTCCCGATTCGGAATTTGATCTTAATATTAGTACAAATTTAACCGATTACAGTTTGATTTGGTCTCCTTCAGGCAAAGTTAAATCCGAAACCTTAAATAAATCGGCTACATTTTATGCCGATTCGAATGATTTCATGGTTTATGTTGAATTATTGAGTGGTGAATGCTATGATATAGACTCGGTTTTGATTGAGATTGCAAACAGACATTTTATCAATCTTTCGACTGATCCCATAACGGATTTTTATATTGGAGATACCATCTCTGTAATGGCGGATATTATTCCGCATTTTGCTGTAGATGATATTTATTTTTGGAAAATAGACTCTGATTATTTTGATGATTCATTTGATGAAGTGGAAGTGATTTTGAAGAAAAAAAATACTACTGTTATTTATAATTTTGAAGATGAAAATGGCTGTATTGTTATTGACACCTTATCAATTGAGTCAAAATTAAGAAAATTGCTTTTCCCTAATGCTATATTTCCTGTCGATGATAAAAATAAGATTTTTAAGTTTTATAAATATTATGATGGACTGGAAATATTGCAATTTGAAATTTTTGACCGTTGGGGTGAAAAGGTTTTTACCTGTGATAATCGGGAATGTGCTAAAAAAGGTTGGGATGCTACTTATATGGGAACTCCGGTTAGTCCGGGAGTTTATTTATATATCTGTAAAGTAAAAACACCCAATGGTATTATTCAGAAATATAAAGGTAATATTAGTGTTTTGAGGTGATTTGGTTTATCTATAAATAGGCACAAAATAGTAATTGTTAATATTTTAAATAGTTAAAATGAAAAAATCTAAATTGTTTTTTATCTTATTTTTTGTAGCGTGTTCACTTATAAATAGTAATGCTCAGGAATTGCTTTCTTATGAAAAGCTAAAAAGTCTTACTAAAGAGCAAATTAAAGCTACTTATTTTGTTCCTGCTAAGTATGATGTTGATATTTATAAAATAATCTATACTACAAAATCTGTGGATATGTTGCCTGATACAGCTTCTGGGATTCTATGTGCAGCTGTTGATACAAATTCTGTTTTTCCGCTAATGATTTATGATCATGGTACGGTAAATGACAGGCATGATGTCCCTTCCGAAGGTTCGGGAGAACAATCTGTTGTGGTTGGTCTTGCTTCTTTGGGATATAATTGCATTGCTCCAGATTATATCGGATTAGGGATTTCCAAAGGTGTACATCCGTATATCCATCCTGAAACAGAAGCAGGAGCGGGTATAGATCTTATGTTTGTTGTGAAAAATATTGAAGAAGTTGAAAAAATACATTTCAACGACCAGATATTTGTTACCGGTTATTCCCAAGGTGGACATGCGGCAATGGCAACGGCAAGAGAAATGCAGGATGTAAATGGAATAAAAGTAACGGCTGCAGTTCCTATGTCAGGACCATATTCCATATCCGGGGCAATGAAAAATTACACCTTAGGTAATGAAGAATATAATTTTTGTGGTTATATCGGCAGCTTAATGTTGAGTGCCAAGCTGGCCTATCCCGATTTATTAAATAATTTGGAAATTGAAGATATTTTTAAACCCCAATATGCTATAATCGTCAGGAAATTTGAGCAAGAAAAAATTAATTTATCCGAAATGAATTCCGGGATGGTAGCTCTTCTTAGTGCAAATGGGGGAAAAGTCTTGCCCAAAAGGATGTTTAAACAAGATATAATAAATGGAATATTTAATGATGAGAACCATCCTGTATTTAAAGCTCTAAAAAGTATGGATGTCTGTAAATGGAAACCGGAGATGCCGCTGAAAATGTTGTATTGCAAAGCAGATGATCAGGTTACCTATCGCAATTCTGTTTATACCGATTCTTTGATGAATAGTATGGGCGCTAAATCAGTTTCCTCGCAAGATGTATTTTCATTTGCCAACCACGGGCAATGTGTATTGCCTGCTATACAAAAAATGATTGATTTCTTTAAGCAATATCAACATATCGGGTCATTGAATTCCACTAAGAATATGGATGTAACAGGCATAAATATTTATCCTAATCCAGCGAAGGAAAGTATTTTTATTTCCGGTTTGGTAAGCGATAGTAATAAGGTCATGATTACCGGTCTCGAAGGTGAAAAGCTAATGTCTTTGACTATAGATAAGAACGATAAAATCGATGTGTCAAACCTTTCTCACGGAGTATATCTTGTTATTATTACCACAAAGGGAAAAAGGATTGTCAGAAAGATTGTGAAGTAGATGGTGTATAGTATAAAGTTCCAAATTCAAAGTTCAAAGTTAACAAAATTATTATATAGCGGCTGTCTTTAAAGTCATTAATAATTGAAAAATTTTCTTATCTGAGTAGTTACAATAATAAAAATAAATTATTTTTGCCAAAAATAACGACATAGTGAGAAAAATACTTATTTTTTTGCTTTCATTTATAATAATAGCTGCTTTGGTTGTAGGCCTTTTGTTCAGGCAATGGATATGGGGGCCAAATGTTAAAGAGGATTTAACAAAAACGGAATTTAAGATTCCAACCGGATCAAATTACAATGATGTATTGAGATTGTTGAAAAAAAATAAAATTCTTTATAATTATACATCTTTTGATTTTATAGCAGGTGTGATGAAATATAAAAAGGATAAAGTTGCTCCCGGAAGGTATATTTTAAAGGGGGGGATGAGTAACCGTGAATTGATTTCAATGCTTAGAGCCGGTTTGCAAACCCCTTTGAATATTACCTTTAATAATGTAAGAACAGTGGAAGAATTGGTGGGGAGAATTTCCCACTATATTGAAGCTGATTCTACTGAAATAGTTAAGCTTTTACACGATAGTACGTATATTGCAAAATTGGGTTATAATAAGTACAATATACTTACCATGTTTATTCCGAATACATATCAGTTTTTTTGGAATACCGATCCTGAAGAATTTTTAGAAAGAATGAAAAAAGAACACGACAAGTTTTGGAATAATAAAAGGTTGGAAAAAGCGAATAAAATCGGTTTAAACCCAGTAGAAGTTTTTACTTTAGCTTCAATAGTGGAAAAAGAAACTCTTGCTAATGTGGAAAAGCCGGTGATAGCTTCTGTTTATCTTAATAGATTAAAAAAAGGTATGTTGTTGCAGGCTGACCCAACAGTAGTATATGCAACACAAAATTTTAAGCTAAAAAGAGTATTAAACAAACATCTTAAGGTAGAATCCCCATATAATACATATTTAAACAAAGGACTTCCTCCCGGTCCAATTTGTATGCCCGATGTAGGAACTATAGATTCAGTGCTTAACGCAAAAGATACGGATTATTTGTTTTTTTGTGCAAAACCAAATGGGCATGGACGACATGCTTTTGCAAAAACCAACAGACAACATATCAATAATGCAAACAAATACAGAAGATGGTTAAATAAAAATAAGATTAATTGATTAATGATTTTATGGACAGACACTAAATAGACAATGTAAATATAAAGACAATAAATATGATTTGATTTTGTTAATCATTTGGAAATAGTTATTTTTACCGCAAAGTAAATATATCTATGAAAAATCCAAATATAAAATTATTACTCGGTGATGAAGCGGTAGGTCAAGCTGGCCTTGATGCTGGTATATCAGGATTTTACGGTTATCCGGGAACTCCTTCGACAGAAATCATTACTTATGTTCAAAGAGCAAAAATATCTAAAGAAAGAAGTATTCATACTAAATGGTCGGTAAATGAAAAAACCGCTATGGAAGAAGCTTTGGGAATGAGTTACGCAGGTAAAAGGAGTATGGTGACTATGAAACATGTAGGACTTAATGTAGCTGCAGATGCTTTTATAAATTCTGCAATCTCCGGTGTAAACGGAGGCTTGGTTATTGCAGTAGCGGATGATCCGTCAATGCACTCTTCTCAAAATGAACAAGATTCCAGATTCTATGGCAAATTTGCGATGATACCTGTTATGGAACCTTCCACTCAACAAGAAGCGTATGATATGACAAGGTATGCTTTTGATTTATCTGAAAAAGTGAAATTACCTGTTTTGTTGAGATTAACTACAAGGCTTGCTCATTCCAGATCGGGGGTTATAACCGGTGAGCCAAAAGACCAAAATAAACTAAATCCACCGGACGATACCCATCGTTTTATTTTATTACCGTCTAATGCAAAAGGAAGATATGCTTCTTTGGTTGATATGCAACCTGAGTTGGTTGAAATATCCGAAAATAGTAAATATAATAAATTTCTGCCGGGTACAGATAGCTCGTTGGGTATAATAGCAAGTGGGATCGGATATACATATCTTATGGATAATTATTTGGAAAATAAAAATCCATATCCGACAATTAAGATAAATCAGTACCCATTGCCAAAGAAAATGATACGGGAATTATTTCAACAATGTGATAAAATATTGATAATAGAAGAAGGATATCCCGTTATTGAAGAGTTATTGCGTAATAATATTTTTGATGATGGTAAAGTTATCGGGAAATTATCAGGGGATTTACCAAGAACGGGTGAGCTTAATTCCGATATCGTGGCAAAAGCTCTTGGAATGAAAATTGTCGATGATTTGTCTATTCCTGATATTGTAAAAGGAAGACCACCGGCAATGTGTGTTGGATGTGGTCATAGGGATTTATATGATGAACTTAATTTTCTTACAAAAGAAATTGGGAAACGCCGGGTGTTCGCAGATATAGGTTGTTATACTCTTGGGGCGCTACCTCCGTATGAAGCAATTGATACCTGTATCGATATGGGTGCATCAATAACGATGGCTAAAGGAGCTGCGGATGCAGGTATATTTCCGGCAATTGCAGTAATTGGGGATTCTACTTTTACACATTCCGGAATTACGGGATTATTGGATGCTGTCAATGAAAATTCACCGATTACAGTATTGATATCAGATAATTATACAACTGCAATGACAGGAGGACAAGATACGGCGGCAACAGGTAGAATTGCCGAGATATGCAGGGGGTTGGGGGTCGAAGAAGAACATTTGAAACTGATCGTTCCATTGAAGAAAAATATGGAAAAAAATATTGAAATCATCAAAAATGAAATAAACTATCAAGGTGTTTCTGTTATTATTGCGCAAAGAGAGTGCGTTAAATTTTATAAAAAAATGTAATTATGCAAGACAATATAATATTAGCGGGAGTTGGAGGTCAAGGGATTTTATCAATAGCAGCGGTTTTGGCTATGGGAGCTTTATCACGAGGATTGTATGTAAAACAATCGGAAGTTCACGGGATGAGTCAAAGAGGTGGTGCCGTGCAATCTCATATTAGAATATCCGATAAAGAAATTCAATCTGTTTTAATACCTAAAGGACATGCTAATGCAATTATTTCAGTTGAACCAATGGAAGCATTGAGATATGTTCCCTGGTTAAATAAAGAAGGATGGTTGGTGACTAATAGTGAACCTTATAAAATTCCGGAATACCCTGATTTGGAAGATTTAAAGGTGGAGTTGGAAAGGTTTTCAAATCATATTATTTTGGATGCGGGAAAACTTGCGAAAAAAGCAGGTAATAAGAGAGCTGCCAATATGGTAGTACTGGGCGCAGCTTCTCCGTTTTTGTCACTCGGGGAAGATGCTATTATTGAAGGAATAAAAACTATTTTTTCACCAAAAGGAACAAGAATGGTAGAACTCAATATGGATGCCTTTAATTATGGTAAAGAGATAGCAATAAAGCAAGTGAAATAAAATCACAGATTTTTGCAAAGGAACTTCACAGAGTTAAACTTAATTCATACCGGGACAGTTGTTGTGAATTAATTATTGTTATAAATGTATATTATAATAGAGCCTGCCTGTAAAATGCTTATGATTTTATAGACAGACACTATATATATAATACCATTATTTTTGTCCAAGAATATATCTTACGCTTAATGCACCTAATCCAAAAGATGGACCTTTGTAATATCCTGATAGATAAAATCCAGGCATCCAGTCAACACTAACATTTAGCGGAATTTCCGTGAAAGCATAATCAAGTCCCAGCGTACCGTTTATACCGATTCCGAATTGAGAATAACCGGTTGTAACAGATGCACCACCACCATAATACCAAAATAGATATTCAACGCTTTCTATTGGCTTGTGTATCTCCAGAGAAGCTCCTGCAATTAAACTATTCGAAAAATAGCCATAAAAACCGGCATAAAAGTCTACATACCAATTTTCTTTGATTTGCTTTTTGTAGGTTCCTACAAACCATCCTCCCAATTTAGCTCCTACTGCAGAATTATAGGATTGTGCCCTGAGGTTATTAATAAATAAAAAAGAAAACGCAAAAACAAATGTAAAGATTAATTTTTTCATATTTATATAATTTAATTAAAAAATAAAACAATATAGACGATTTCTATCTAATTTGATTCAGATACAAATGTACATTAATTTTTTATAATTAAAAATTTAAAACAGATGAATAGTGGAAATAATTACTGTTTGTACAATAGCTGACAGTTTATGGAATTATGATAATTTTTAATGAATTACAGCTTTTTTATCCTTAAAAGTAATCCTTTAATCTTTATTTTTTATCTTTGCAAACTCAAAATTAATAGAATATGTTTGATGATTTAACTGGAAGATTAGAAAAAGCCCTTAAGAATGTTAAAGGTGAGGGTAGATTAACGGAATTAAATGTTTCTAAATCGATAAAAGAGATACGAAGAGCATTAGTGGCAGCTGATGTAAATTTTAAAATAGCAAAAGAATTTACAGAAGAAGTAAAACAAGAAGCACTTGGCTCTAAAAATGTCCTTAAAGCTGTTAAACCAGGTGAATTGATGGTGAAAATAGTCATGGATAAAATGACGGAATTGATGGGCGGGCAAGCAGTTGGTCTTGATCTTAGCGGAAAACCTTCGATAATACTAATATCAGGTTTGCAGGGTTCCGGTAAAACAACATTTACCGGTAAACTTGCAAAATACCTTCATGAAAAGAAACAAAAGAAAGTACTTGTCGTAGCAGGTGATGTCTATAGACCGGCTGCTATTGAACAATTAACCGTTGTTGCCGGCCAGGTCGGTGCAGAAATTTACAAGGAAGAAGAAAATAAAAATCCTGTTGAAATAGCAAAGCATGCTGTTGCTTTTGCTAAAGAAAACAAGTTTAATGTTGTCATTGTGGATACTGCCGGACGATTGGCTGTTGATGAGCAAATGATGGATGAGATTGAAAAGGTGAAAAAAGCATTAAATCCTAATGAAACATTGTTTGTTGTGGATTCAATGACCGGGCAGGATGCAATTAATACAGCGAAAATTTTCAATGAAAGACTTGATTTTGATGGTGTCGTTTTGACAAAACTCGATGGTGATACCCGTGGTGGTGCTGCTTTATCTGTTAAATATACTGTTGGAAAACCTATTAAATTTGTCAGCAACGGTGAAAAAATGCAGGATTTGGAGATGTTTCATCCGGACAGAATGGCACAGAGAATTTTGGGCATGGGTGATATCGTTACTTTTGTCGAAAAAGCGCAAGAACAATTTGAT
>JALSPW010000076.1 GCA_026985735.1 Saprospiraceae bacterium | reverse complement strand
ATACGGCTTCGCCACGGTCAGTCCCATATGGTCTGTCCTATTTCAATACTTCAAAAATCGTGCAAATTTACTTTTTTTAACCTATATGTTTTTTTAACTTTAAAAAATATTTATAAAAAGGGATAATACTGATACTAATTCCTTTATAGCTAATTTTTTCTTCCTGCTCAAAAGTAATGATAATTCCTTTTGAAGTATTCAGAAAGGAACATGCTTCATGCAAACCTTTAAACTCCCTTTTTCTAGTATCATCATTATCTATCGAGTATGAAACCTGAACAGGTTTTAACTCATTATTGTGTTTAATTATAAAATCACATTCATTATAATCTCTGTAATAAAAAGGATATATTCCCATTTTAAAAAACTCAATACAAACTGCATTTTCTAAAAGTTTGCCTTTATTTTCAGACATAGAAAACTCAATTGCATTTAATAAACCATTGTCAATAACATATATTTTCTTTTCACTTTTTGTTTGCTTTATTTCAGAAAAATCAAATTTCGATGTTGATTTAGTTAAAAAAATAGAATCACAATAATCTTGATAATTATACAGATATTTGTTACTTATCTTATATCCTAATGATTTTAAATCATTATATACTTTATTTACAGAAAATGGTTTTGTTACACTTGCAAAAATCTTTTTAATAAAAAACTTCAATACTCCCGAATTTGAAATTTTATATCTTTCAATTATATCCCGGAAAATCATTACATTAAAATACTCTTGCAAAATTTTCAACCTAACTTCACCTTCAACTTTTATTGTTTCAGGAAAGCTCCCTTCTACTAAATATTTTTTTTGATTTAATAATAATTTACTTCTTTCCTGTAGTGTTCTAAATTCCCCACTTCCGTTTATAAAATTCAAATATTCAGAAAAATTTAAAGGATAAACAGTATATGTGATTGTTCTTCCTCTAAGTGATGTAGAAATTTCAGAACTGAGTAATTTCGCATTAGAGCCTGTGACAAAAATATGTTTGGTTTTAGTATCATAAATTCGCCGTATAAATTTTTCCCATCCTTCAACATTTTGAATTTCATCAAAAAATATATAAACATCATTAAAATCCATTTCAGGATATATTTCTTGATACGATTTAAGTATTAAATCCAAATTACCTGAATTTAAATTCAATCTCTCATCTTCAAAATTCAAAAATAATATTTGCTCTTTTTTTATTCCTATATCCAGTAAAGTTGTAATTGTATCGTATAAGATATATGTCTTACCGGATCTTCTAACTCCTATGATACTAATTATTTTATCAACATTTACCGGTATCTCAATATCTCTAGGAAAAACCTTTGGCAATTTACTAAATTGATTCTCTAGTATTATATTTCTAATAACTTCTTTCATATTACAAATATAATATCTTTAGTAATATTTACAAAATATATTTGCATTTATTTAGTAATATTTACTAATTTATCCAGATTTTCTTCAGATAGGTAAGTTCAAAGGACAAAGGACAAAGTTCAAAGTTCAAAGGACAAAAGACAAAGTTCAAAGTTCAAAGGACAAAGGACAAAGTTCAAAGTTCAAAGGACAAAGTTTAAAGTGCAAAGTGCAATTTTCAATATTCAATTTTGAAACAAAAGAATAAGCATCGAATATTTGGCAATTGTAAAAGATTCCTTAGTTTATTGGCAAATTTGATTTCACTTTTGCTGAAAAACGTTTGGTATTCGATGGTTACCTTTCTTTTACCATTGAATATTTTATTTCAAATTTTCGAAATACCATTCAGCTACTTTTTCAAAACCTGTCCTTGCATCATATTCCGGTTTGTAGCTGAGAATCATCTCGGCTTTTTTAATGCTTGCCTGTGAATGCGGTATATCTCCGGGTCGAAAAGGACCAAACTCAGGTTTTATATTATTGATGTCCGGATCGTATTTAGCAAGATTGTCTCGCAAAGCGGAAAAAAGCTCTAGTAAAGTAGTATTTCCACCGTAAGCTACATTAAAAACTTCCGATAGGATAAGAGTATCTTTTCCGTTAAAAACAGGAGATGTTTTATCAATAGTTTTTACATCTTCCTTTGATGATGGTTTATAGTATTTATGGCTATCCAGTCCAACATTATAATACTCTCTTTGCCCGCGTGCAATGCTTTCATCAGATGAAAACATCGCTTTTTCATTGGCTTGTATCACATTTTCGATATAGGTAAAATCCCTGCTATAACTGCCATCACCGTTTATCACGGGACTTTCATATTTAATAAATTTCTTCACCCATAAAGGTATTACTGCGGCATAAGCACCATCCGGAGTTTGCCTACGTCCAAAAACATTGAAATATCTCAATCCTATACATTGCATACCATAAGTTTTTGCAAATACATCAGCATATAGTTCATTTACATATTTGGTAATGGCATAAGGTGATAAAGGTTTCCCTATTTCATCTTCCACTTTCGGCAATTTCTTACTATCTCCATAAGTGCTGGAACTTGCAGCATAAACAAAGCGCTTCACCCTTTCATCCCGGGATGCAATAAGCATATTCAGAAAACCACCGATATTCACATTATTAGTAGTAGCAGGATCTTTAATGGATCTGGGTACACTGCCCAAAGCAGCTTGATGAAGTACATAGTCACATCCTTCTACAGCTGTACGACAGGTATTTAAATCACGTATATCACCTTTTATAAAAGTAAAATCCGGATTGTCGAAATGGTGATTGATATTATGCTCAAATCCGGTAGCCAAATTGTCTAAAACAACAATTTGATGTCCTTTTTCCAGGAAATAATCCACCAGATTGCTTCCGATAAAGCCGGCACCCCCTGTGATTAGTATTTTATGCATTGTTAAGTTTAAAGTTTAAAGTTCAAAGTTCAAAGTTTAAAGTGCAAAGTGCAAAGTTTTGCCTTTGAACTTGATTACTTTCTTGTTTTCGAGCAAATTGAGCCGAGTATCTTTTTTAATTCCTCTGATTCGTCTATTAAAAATTGGCATTCCGATTTAAGTGTTTCTTTATCCAAAGTTCCAATGATTATCTTTAACCAAAAATTAGATTCTCGCATTTCTTTTAATGAAATCCTTGTTTTATTATTAAAGTCCGCTTTGCTTGAGCCACCTTGTGCTTCTTCGTAGTTTGCTCCTGACGAAGTAGACGACTTTATTAATTGCCTTTTAAAATCCGATACTCCTCGGTATTTTCTATCTTTCGAAGAAAAAGGATAACGTCTATGGCAAATTTAAATAATCTTTCTAATAAATCGTTTTGCATGTTAAGTTCAAAGTTTAAAGTTCAAAGTTCAAAGTGCAAAGTGCAAAGTTCAAAGTTCAAAGTTCAAAGTTTAAAACTACTTAGTATTTTCCAACAGCCTCTATAATTTATATATATTCTCTCCTCCTTCTTTTATCATATTTCTTAAATCTACAATCAAACCTGAATGTTTTTTGATAAAATCCGCATCAAAATCTTTATGATTGGTAGTCAAAACAACTACATCGGCATTCTTAAGATTTTCTTTGGTTAACTCTATAGAATTGTATTTTATACCATCATTGGTTTTTACATGCGGAATATAAGGATCACTATATGAAACGATACCACCTTTATGAGCAGTGATATCCATTATTTCCAATGCAGGTGATTCACGCGGATCATCGATATTGGGTTTATAGGCAACACCGAGAAACAAAATTTTGCTTCCGTTTACCGGTTTTTTATGTCTGTTAAGTGCAGTTGCTATTTTTATATACATATAATGTGGCATACGCATGTCTATATGACCTGCAGCATGTATCATACTTAGATCAAAATCATATTTTTTTGCGATATGTTCCAAATAAAAAGGATCCAGAGGAATACAATGTCCTCCGATACCCGGTCCGGGGTAAAAAGCCTGAAAACCGAAAGGTTTGGTTTTAGCAGCTTCTATTACCTCCCAAATATTAATTTTCATTTTGCCAGCCAATAAAGCCAATTCATTTATCAAACTGATATTAACAAGTCGATATGTATTCTCAAGAATTTTTACCATTTCTGCAATTCTCGGCGAACTCACCTTATGGATATGGTCTATTGCTTTTGTGTAAATAGCTTCTCCTATTTCCATTCCGTCTTCAGTTAAAGCTCCCATCACTTTGGGTGTATTTCTAGTGTGGTAATTTTTATTTCCGGGATCTACTCTTTCGGGAGAATATGCGAGCCAAAAATCATCACCGTGTTTTAAACCGCTTTCTTTTTCTAAAATCGGTAACATAAAATCCTCCGTTGTAGTCGGATAAGTTGTGGATTCAAGACTGATAAAAGTACCGGCAGACATATTTTTTCCTATATCAATACAAGCAGATTCAATGTAACTCATATCAGGTTTACGAAATTTATCCAAAGGAGTAGGCACACATATAATCAAAGCATCACATTCTTGCATTTTGGAAAAATCGGTAGTGGCTTCAAGTTTGACTTTATCAACAACATCTTTTAAAACAGCATCGCGAATATCACCAATATAATTTTCTCCGTTATTGATCATATCAACTTTTTCCACGCTTTTGTCAAAACCTATAACCGAAACTCCTGCTTCCGCAAAATTAACAGCGAGAGGCAATCCCACATAACCAAGACCGACAATTCCTATCACCTCCCTGTTATTTTCAATTTTATTTAATATTAGTTTTTTAAAATTCATCATTTTTTATTTATATAATTACTAAAAGAATACAGCTTCGCTACGGTCAGTCCCATTAGAGCTGCCCAATATTTTATCCCGGAACAAATTGTCCACCTGTAAAACAGGATTTTCTAAAAAAAGGTAAGTACAATAACCGTACCTTTATTTTATAACTTTAATATATTGTGCCGGTATATCTACCAACAAATGATTATCAAGAGATTCTATTTCAACCAAAACTCTTTTTTTACCCTTAATCTTAACACATCTTCCTTTTAATCCCATAAGAGTTCCCGATTCAACTTCTATTCTGTCTCCAACTTTGATATTCTCTAATGATGCAACAATGTCTATTTTCGCTCCACCTTTACATAATAATTTTAAATTTTCAATTTCAAAATCCCTTATCACAGCCGGTTTACCCAGATGAGTCAACACTCTTACAGTACCGGCAATATTCAAAATCCTATTCAATAAATGCTGTTCCACATGAACAAATACATAAGATTTTATCAAAACAACTTTCACTTTCTTTTTTCTATCACTCCATAACCGTATTTGTTCAATAATCGGAACATAAGCTTCATATCCCTCCTCAAGTATTCTCTCCAAAACCTTCTTCTCTGCTCTTGATTTGGTATATATAGCATACCATTTTTTTTTATTTAACTTTTCCTTAATTATCATATTTCAAATCAACAACAAATAAATAATCTGTTATATAAAAACCATATCTTTCATTCAATAATAATAAAAGAGGTTTAATATCAAACCTCTACCAATAATATGTTTAATTTTTTAATATAGAAAAACGTTACATATTCCGCTTGCTAAAGACATCATTTTTTAAAAAGCGTAAAAGTAATATTTTTATACTTATGAAATCACAAAATTAATAAAAATTTATTATTAAAAATCAGCTAATTCTTAAAATATTACTTTCAATTAGGATTAACTCTATCCCAAATGCGACGAAATGATATTTAAACCTATATAAAAATGTTCGCTTATCGTATGAAAGTTATAAGGTTCAATTTTCATGTTTGAAAGACAAAAGTAAAAAAATAAAAGGGAATTAATAGATAATTACAAATTACGAATTGTATAGAATATATTGATATTTTGAATTATGGAATGTGCTAATCACAAATAATCTGTCATAATTTGTTCATTTCTCTAACTAAAATATTAAGTCTTTTAATCAAATTGCATATTTTAGTTATCTATAGAAAAATATTTTTCAAATAATTATGTATTATTGAAAATTTTTATATATATTTGTGTTTTAGAAATTATTTAATACTAATTATTATTGATTTTTAACAAATTAGCAATCCTATGGCAAAAATATTAATAGTAGATGATGATCAGGGCATCAGAAAAACTTTAAAAAACATACTTGAATTTGAAAAATATCAAGTAGAAGAAGCACAAGATGGTTTTGAGTGTCTAATAAAATTAAAAAGGAAGGATTTTGATATTATAATTTTGGATATCAAAATGCCGAAAATGGATGGTATGGAGACATTGGAGCGAATTCAAAAGCTGAAACCGGATATTCCCGTATTGATGATATCCGGTCACGGTACTATTGATACCGCTGTTGATGCAGTAAAGAAAGGTGCTTATGATTTCATTCAAAAACCACCGGATTTAAATCGTCTTTTGATAACGCTTAGGAATGCTCTTGACAGATCCACTCTTATAACCGAAAAAAAGGTTTTGCAAAAAAGAATTGCAACAAAACAACCTACTAAAATAGTGGGTAAAGCCAAGTCTATTAAAGAAATGTTTGAAACCATTGAGAGAGTTGCTCCCACGGAAGCGAGAATTTTGATAATGGGGAAAAACGGTACGGGGAAAGAACTTGTAGCGAGAAAAATTCATTCTTTAAGCCGGAGAAATGACAAACCATTGATAGAGGTTAATTGTGCTGCTATTCCGTCCGAATTGATAGAAAGTGAACTTTTCGGTCATGAAAAAGGTTCATTTACATCAGCTGTTAAACAAAGAATAGGCAAATTTGAATTGGCAAACGGAGGGACTCTGTTTTTGGATGAGATAGGAGATATGAGTTTATCCGCTCAAGCTAAAGTTTTAAGAGCTTTGCAAGAAAACAAAATCACAAGAGTCGGTGGAGAAAGAGAGTTAAAAGTAAATGTAAGAGTAATAGCTGCAACAAACAAAAATCTAAAAGAAGAAATAAAAAAAGGCAAATTCCGTGAAGATCTTTATCATAGATTGGCAGTAATTATTATCAATGTTCCACCACTTAAGGAACGTCTGGAAGATATTCCTCTTTTAGTTGATCATTTTTCCGAATTGGTTTGCAATGAATATAATATTCCAAAAAAAGAATTTACAGCAGGGGCTATTAAGGAATTACAATCACAGGACTGGACCGGTAATATACGGGAATTGAGAAATGTTGTTGAGCGTCTGATAATACTCGGCGGAAAATCGGTAAGTAAAATCGATGTAGAAAAATTTGTTTTCACCGGTAAACATAAACAAAATAATCTTAAAGAACTTTTTGATAAATTTAATAGTCTTGACGATTTAAAAGCATTTATCGAAGAAGAATATAAAAAAATAAGAGGGGAAGTTAAAGTTTTTTAGTTAAAATACCGGATAAAAAGACATTATATAATAACTGATTATAGTCCTCGTTCTTTCATAATTCTATCTGCGGGCTTTATATCTATGACCGGTGATCCGTTAATAGCATCCAGACCGTAAACCGTAATGGTTTTCCCTTCACGTTTTATCAATTTGACAATTGTTGTTGCGATATGATTTGGTCTGTGAGGACTTCTCAAAGCAAAAATTCCTCGTTTTTCCCGGTTTTTATCACCTCTCGGATGTCCCATGGTTTTAATAGTTTTTCCTGATAAATGAAAATACCAGATAATCTCAAGATAGTTAAGATTTTCTATCCCGTGAAATGCTTCTTCGGTAAATTCATCTGATAATGTGATTTTGGAAATAGTGTCTTTAGTAATTTTTCTTGTGTTATCAATAAATTCACTTTCAATATAAGCAATAGGTGTTATTTCTATTTTCATAAGTTTAAAACTTTTATCAATATTTGTAATTTGTCAACCATTGTAGTTATTAATAACATGATGCATCCCTCTAAAAACAAAATCCAGATTTGCATTAGCTGCTTTTTCTATTATCTCAGGTAATTTTTCTTTTTGTTCGTCTGACCATTCACCCAAGACATAATCAACTTGCTGCCCTTTGGAAAATTCACTACCCACACCAACTCTAAGTCTATTATATTCTTTTCCTAAATAATTTTGAATATCTTTTAAACCGTTATGACCACCGTCACTGCCTTTTTTTCGTATTCTTAATTTGCCGAAATCCAAATTTATATCATCTACATTGATAAATAAATGTGATTTTTTCACACTTAGTTTGTCCAGCCAGTATTTGATTGCTTTGCCGCTTAGATTCATATATGTAGTCGGTTTAATCACATAAACCTTGCGTCCTCTGTATTTGAATTCAGCGAGATAAGCCAATTTTTTTTGCGTAAAATCAGCTGCGTTCTTTTCCGCTATTTTATCAGCTATCAAAAATCCTGCATTATGCCTTGTACCGGTATATTCATCGCCAATATTTCCCAATCCGACTATCAGATACTTCATTTCGTCTTTTTCTTTTTTTTTAATATATAATATTTTTTTAATCAGAATACTCAATTTATTCATGACCACTATAATTTACATTTCCAGAAAAACTGATTCCTCCCCTTTTTTATCGAGATTCACTATAATATTATCTTGCAAAGTAGTGGCAAAACTCTGACCTACATAATTTATACTAACGGGAAAAGATTTATGCATTCTATCCACCAACACGGCGGTCTCCACTTCCGACGGTATAATATCCATCAATACCTTCATAGCATAAAAAAGTGTTCTTCCTGTATTGGCAACATCGTCAATCACTATTATATTACTTCCATGGAGTTCATTTATATCAATATCTACGGAAATATCATGATCAACCGGATTTTTAGGATTCAATGACAATCTATGCAATAAAACATCTATTTTGCAGATTTTATTTAGTTTATCCTTAAGCATTTGAGCAAAATTGTAACCGTTATTATTAATACCGAGAAGATATAATTTTTCGCTTTCAAAATTTGATTCTGCAATTTCAAAAGCCATTCGTTCTATCTTTCTTACTATTTGTAATCTATCTAAAATTTTCATGATATTTAATTTTTAAATGTAAAAATAGTACAAATCAAATAATATGCATATTTTAGCACAAAATTTATTGATTAAATATTCATAAATTATGATTCAGCAACTGATTTTCACTATCGTTACACTTGCAACAATATTTCTTTCTTACCGAGCTTATTCATTTATTATAAAAAATATCAAATACGGAAGAGATTATGAATTGGTAAAAGACAAGCCGGCAAGGTGGAAAACAATGATACTGGTTGCTCTTGGACAAGGTAAAATGTTTAAGTATTTTTTACCTGCTTTATTTCACTTGTTTATTTATGTTGCGTTTATCTTTACCCAGATTGAATTGATAGAAATTCTTGTTGACGGATTTTTTGGAAAACACAGGATTTTTGCAGCACCTCTTGGTGGATTTTATACTTTTATTATTTCTCTAATTGAGCTATTATCTGTTTTGGCATTCATCGCCACTATCATATTTTTAAGCAGAAGAAATATTATAAAAGTCAAAAGGTTTCACAAACCTGAAATGAAAGGATGGCCGTTCACTGACGCCAATCTTATTCTATTGGGAGAGATTTTATTGATTACCGGAATATTTTTAGCCAATAGTTCGGATTTGGTACTTCAAACAAGATTACCCGAACATTTTCACCATACCGGACAATTTGCCGTTTCAACATATTTGGCGAAATACATTTTTAATAATTTTAACACAGGTACTCTTCTGGTTCTTGAACGCATCGGTTGGTGGTTGCATTTATCTGTAGTTTACGGTTTTATTTTGTATCTTACTATCTCAAAACATCTACATCTTATTTTTGCTTTTCCAAATACTTTTTTCACACCATTAACTCCGAGGGGAAAAATGGAAAATATGCCCATTATAATGAATGAGGTAAAATCAATGATGGGATTAACGGAAGAAGCGATGGATATGGGTGAAATGAGCGAAGAAATTCCTGAGTTTGGAGCTCAGGATATAATGGGGCTAAAGTGGAAAAATATCCTTGATGCATATACTTGTACCGAATGTGGCAGATGCACGGATAATTGTCCTGCAAATATTACGGGAAAAATCTTATCTCCAAGAAAAATTGTTATGATGGTGAGAGATAGAGCGGAAGAAGTAGGTCGAAAAATAAGATCAAAAGATTCAAAATATATAAGGGAAGAGCTCAGGGGGGAGAATGTAAATTTAACTCCTGAAAATTTTAATGATGGAAAATCCTTATTCGATTATATTTCGGATGAAGAAATATTTGCATGCACTACTTGTAATGCATGTGTCGAGCAATGTCCTGTTTTAATAAATCCACTTGATATTATTTTGCAAATGAGAAGATACAGGATTTTAACGGATTCCGCAGGACCTTCTGACTGGATGCCAATGTTTACAAGTTTGGAAAATAGTGGTAGTGTATGGCAAATGCAAGAAGAAAGAGATGCATGGTTTAAAGATTGAAATAACAGCAATTATCCGGATAAAGTAATTTAAGATAAATGAATATTTTAACTTAAATAATTTTATCAGAATAGTTATAAATAATAAAATTACATTAATATGGCTAATTTGGAAGTAAAAACAATGGCGGAATTTGCAGCTGAAGGAAAAGAACCTGAAATTTTATATTGGGTAGGTTGTGCCGGAAGTTATGATGCCCGTGCTCAAAAGATATCAAAAGCATTTGTGAAATTGCTAAATAAAGCAGGGGTTTCTTTTGCTGTCTTAGGCAATGAAGAAAGTTGCTGTGGTGATCCGGCAAGAAGAGCAGGAAATGAATTTGTTTTTCAGATGTTGGCATTGCAGAATATTGAATTGTTAAACGGTTATAATATAAAAAAAATAGTAACTGCATGCCCACATGGATACAATACTCTAAAAAACGAATATTCGGAACTTGGAGGTAATTTTGAGGTTGTTCATCATACACAATTTATAGAAGAACTCATTGCTGCAGGAAGACTGGATATTTCAAATTTTTCCGAATCTATCAAAGTCACATATCACGACTCCTGCTATTTGGGTAGGATAAACGGGGAATATAAAGCTCCAAGAAATATTCTTAATTCTGTTCATATCGGAATAACGGAAATGGACAGATCCGCTGAAAACGGATTTTGTTGTGGAGCCGGGGGAGCTCAAATGTTTAAAGAAGAGGAAAAAGGTGAAAAAAGAGTCAATGAAGAAAGAGCGAAAGAAGCTATTGACACAGGTGCTAAAATAATAGCGGCAAATTGTCCGTTTTGTATAACAATGCTGGAAGACGGTTTAAAAGCTTATGAAAAAGAAGATGAAATTAAAGTACTGGATATTGCAGAGATATTAATACGAAATGAAACGATTGAAGATAAATGAAACGAGCATAAATTTTATTAATCTCAAGTTCACATGAAGGTTATAAACCCTTTTTTTGATAATTAGAAGTAGGACATCAAAGCTTACGACAGTATGACTTCAAAGCCGGTTTAGATTTATTTTAACATAATTCGCAGATTTATGTGTTTTATCCTTTAAACTTTGCCCTTTGTACTTTGAACTTTGCACTTTGCCCTTTGAACTTTGCACTTTGAACTTTGAACTTTGCACTTTGAACTTTGAACTTTTATTCCCAACGAGTCATTTGGTCTAAAGGTAATATCAGGATTCCGGATTAATCAGATTAAGAAGTCCTTTTACTGAATTTTCTATTACCGTATAGTCCTCAGGTTTATTTCCTATAAAGACAAACATAATTTGAACTTGCATATTCTGTGGTACTTTATCAATAAGTATATATTTATTTAATCTATATGCTTCTCTTGTTCTGCGTTTAATAAGGTTTCTCAAAACAGCCTTACGTATTTTCTTTTTTGGTACCGAAACGGAAAACAAAACCGGTGACATAGTATTGTCTTGAATGGAAATTATATTATAAAAAAGCTTAAATGGAAATTTAAAGAAGTAATGTCCTTCTTTGAATAAAGATGATATTTGTTTTTTAGAAGATAGCCTTTCTTTTTTTTTTAGTGAATATTTTACCATTTAACAAAAGTACATTAAATTTTTTATTTAAAAGCCCATACAAAAAGAAAAAGGTCGAAAACCGACCTTTTTCAAATATAATAATTAATTCTTATTATTTAAAACAAATAACTATTTAGTGTGGAATTCACTTGATACGGAAAGTTTTTTCCGTCCTCTTGCCCTTCTTCTGGCTATTACTTTTCTTCCGTTTTTAGTTTCCATCCTTGATCTGAATCCGTGTTTATTTTTTCTTTTTCTATTAGATGGTTGATAAGTACGTTTCATTTTAAAATATTTTTGTTCTCAAACGAGAATGTGAATCATAATAAATAAAAAAGTTTTGCAAAGGTAGATTTATTTTATTATTTAACAAAATAATTTATTTAATAATTTTAAAATTAATATAAAATAACTCTGCTAACTATTCATAGAAAATAAAAACTCTTCATTATTACGGGTTTTTATCATATGGTTTCTAATAAACTCCATCGCTTCATCCGGTTTCATATCTGCAAGATGTTTTCTTAAAATAAACATTCTTTGAAGAGTTTCTTTATCAAGCAACAGCTCTTCTCTACGTGTACTTGACTTTGTAAGGTCAATTGCCGGATACATTCTTTTATTTGCAAGATTTCTATCAAGTTGCAGTTCCATATTTCCGGTACCTTTAAATTCTTCAAAAATCACTTCATCCATCTTTGACCCCGTATCAATTAGGGCGGTAGCCAATATTGTCAATGAACCTCCGTCTTCAATTTTCCTTGCCGCACCAAAAAACTTTTTAGGCTTGTGCAGTGCATTTGCCTCTACCCCACCCGATAGCACTTTTCCACTCGAAGGCGCTACCGTATTGTATGCTCTGGCCAATCTCGTAATGGAATCCAACAAGATAACTACATCATGTCCTGATTCTACAAGTCTTTTAGCCTTTTCCAGAACCATATTAGCCACCCTGACGTGATTGGAAGCAGGTTCATCGAAATTGGATGCCACCACTTCCGCTACGACAGACCTTTTCATATCCGTTACTTCTTCAGGCCTTTCATCCACCAATAAAATAATCATATATACTTCAGGATGATTTTTAGTGATTGCATTGGCTATATCTTTGAGCAAAAAGGTCTTACCTGTTTTAGGTTGAGCTACTATCAATCCCCTTTGTCCCTTACCAATAGGAGTGAATAAATCTATCATCCTGTTTCCTATATCTTTACCATCATCTCTGAATGTTAATTTAAATTTATCCGTAGGGAACAGCGGCGTCAAATAATCAAAAGGCACTCTTTCCCTGATTATACCGGGTTCCACACCATTTATCATATTGACTCTTAATAATGCAAAATATTTTTCATTTTCTTTAGGAGGCCTGATTGTTCCTTTAACAGTATCACCGGTTTTTAATCCGAAAAGTTTTATTTGTGAAGGAGAAACATAAATATCATCAGGTGATGAAATATAATTAAAATCTGCACTTCTCAAAAATCCAAATCCATCAGGCATCATTTCCATTACACCTTCACCTTCAACCAATCCGTCCAATTCAGGTTTAAACAAGGGTTCCGGCCTCGACCTCTCCCTGTTTTTGACATCTTGTGTCTTTGTGTCCTGTTTTTTATTCCTATCGTCATTATATTCTCTTCTCGGTGCTTGTTCGCGCTTTTTCCTGGTTACCTGATTTCTAACATTTCTACGATTTTCATTTTGATCATTATTCTCATTACCTGAATTTTCCTTTTCCGCTTCAATCTTTTCTTCTTTCTGTTCTTCCTTTTCTATTTCAGGTACCTTTTTAGATACAGGCTCTATCTTTTCAACAACTTTGGTAACCCTTCGCCTTCTTTTTTGAGGTTTATTTTCTTCATTTTCTTCCTTTTTTTTATTTTCAGCAACAGGTTCTTTTTGTTCTTTTACTTGCTCTTTTTCAGGAGACTTTTTCTTATCCTTGGAATTGTCATTTTCCGTTTTACGTTTTCTGCCCCTGGTAGATGGTTGCTTGCGTTTTTGAGGTTCTTTCTTCTCTTTTTCATTTTCTCCGGTCGCAGGCTCCTTTTTCAAGCCCCCACCAATAACAGCCTGATGATCCAATATTTTATAAATCAGATCCTGTTTTGTTAATTTATTTATGCCTTTCAACCCTAAACTTTTTGCAAGTTCTTTCAATTCAGGTACCAGCATTTCACTCAACTGCAAAATATCATACATATTTAATTACTTTTTATTTTTTTGAAAATATAACATTCTTTGAAACATAACATGAATTAATCATACTTTTTAATATTAATTCAATTAATCAATTTAATAATCTCCACTATTGCGTATTTCTAAATTTCAATAAATATCAGGAGAAGTCAATTAATTAAAAAGGGAATCTAGAAACAAACATTTAACGAAATGAAATTAATAAATTGTATCAATGTGTTATTTTAGACTGCAAAAATACATTTTATTTATTAAATAAAATACTATCTTTGCAATTATTTTTAAATATTATGAAAAAATTTAACCTGTAACTACTCTTCAGGAGTAATTTTGACAAAAAAAAATACTTTTTTAAAATTCAAAAATATTACGATTTAGTAAATATTTATAACATAAAACACAAACATGATCACTTTAAACAGAATAATTGCAAATCCGGAAAGCATTGCAGTGGCTTTGACAAAAAGAGGCTTTGATGAAGATGAAATAAAAAAAAGATTATATTTTTTAATAGATCTTGATCAAAAAAGAAAAGAAACTCAAATCAAGAGTGAGGAATTAAAATCAAAAGTTAAATCCCTATCTTCGGAAATCGGAAATCTTTTCAAATCAGGTAAAGTAGAAGAAGCAAATATCAGTAAATCCAAGGTTGCAGCAATAAAATCCGAAATTCAATCTTTTGATGAAGAGAATAAAAATATAAAAAACCAAATAGAAGAGATACTTCTAACTATTCCCAATATACCACACGAATCGGTACCAACCGGGAAAAATGAAGAGGACAATGAAATTGTGAAAACCGGAAATATAAAAATACCGGACTTAGGAAATAATTCATTACCGCATTGGGAACTTGCAAAAAAATACAATATTATTGATTTTGAATTAGGAGCATTTATCACAGGCTCCGGCTTTCCATTATTCAGAGGTAAAGGTTCAAAACTAAAAAGAGCATTGATAAATTTCTTTTTGGATGAAGCGGAAAAAGCGGGTTATGAAGAAATAAGACCACCTTTAATGGTAAATGAAGATTCTGCAAAAGGTACCGGTCAATTACCTGATAAAGAAGGGCAGATGTATTATATGGAAAAAGACAATCTCTATTTGATACCAACAGCAGAAGTCCCCTTGACAAATATATTCAGGGATAAGATCGTATCCATGAAAGAATTTCCTTTGAAAGTAACCGGATATACTCCTTGTTTCAGAAGAGAGGCAGGCTCTTATGGTTCTGATGTCAAAGGTCTCAACAGGGTTCATCAATTTGACAAAGTGGAAATAGTACAAATATCTCATCCGGATTATTCATATCAATTATTGGATGAGATGGTACAGCACGTTGAAAATTTATTAATAAAACTGGAACTTCCATACAGAATTTTGCGTTTATGTGGTGGAGATTTGGGATTTACATCAGCCTTAACTTTTGATTTTGAAGTTTATTCGTCAGGGCAAAAAAAATGGCTGGAAGTAAGTTC
>JALSPW010000075.1 GCA_026985735.1 Saprospiraceae bacterium | reverse complement strand
TGTACGCCTTATCGGAGTAAAAGAAAAAAAAGAAGTAAATGGTAAAGCAACGGAATTTTTGAAATTAAAGACAAAAGGTCAAAAAGTTTTTCTAAAATTTGACGAAATTAAGCACGACAATGAAAAACACTTAATGGCTTATGTATATTTAAAAAATAAAACTTTTTTAAATGCTCATCTAATTAAAAAGGGATTAGCTAAAGTTGATTTATCTTATAAATTTAAAAATAAAAGCAGATTTTTAAATTATGTAAACGGAGAATAAATTATGGCAAAAGAATGGATACTGAATAGTGCAATGAATAGGTTTCAACTGAACTTTAAACGCAATGTAGGTCCGACTTCCGAATCAATAAGGAATTGTGCGCCTAAAACACTTGAAGAATGGAAAGAATATTACTTTAAAAATGTAAGGACAAAGGAACATATTGAAGAACTTGGAAAAAAACTTTACATTAAAATAACAGAGGTCATTCAAGCAGAGGTTGAAGAAATCACAGAAGAAGATTGTATTAATTATATGTTTCAAATGGTTATTAATAGAACCTTTGACGGATACATTACTGAAATAAAAACTATTTATGGTCAATTACAAGCGGATTTACAAAAAGTTTATCCTGATATTAAAATTAAGCCAGCACCAGATAAATGGGATAGATTATACAATGTAGATTTCTTTATATTAATAAATGAAAATTATATTGGTATCCAAATTAAACCAGCTGGTGATAGTATTCAATTGGCTCAGATATTTAAGGAAAAGAAAATCCAAGAACAGACACATATAAGTTTCACTAAAAAATATGGTGGAAAAGTTTTTTATGTTTATTCTATAAATGATGGTAAAAAGAAAGTAATTGCCAACAGTAAAGTTATTGATGAAATAAAAAAAGAAATTGAAAGATTAAAGTCCGCCAGCAATTAACAACTAAATATTTGGCCATCCGATAGGCCAAGATAGAACTTTTTGTTGACTAATCCGGTGTTTATGGGGAAACCCTAATCTTTTTACTTATGCATTTGTTACGTTGAGTAGCTATGTCTTGGGAGAATATGATTTTATGAATTTCTGACAATTTTTTATTAAATATTATCAATAAGAAATTGAAACCTGCGATATATTTTTTCAATTATATATTCCTATCCTGTTTTATTAAACCTTTAAGGAGTTTAGATTTTCAACAAATCGGTTATACCGGTGTTTTACTATAAACTCTAATTTATACTTAGAATAAATACATATTTGAATTAGATTCAAGTTGGTGTATTTCTATATTATGTAATAGCTTTGTAAAAAAATAAATAAAATCATGTCAGATTTACATTTACCAAAAAACAGGCTTAGAAAAGCCGCATTGGATTATCATTCAATGGGAAGAAAAGGAAAAATTGAAGTAGTTTCAACAAAACCTTTTAATACAGCTAAAGATTTATCATTAGCATATACACCGGGAGTAGCGATTCCTTGTTTAGAAATAGAAAAAGACCCTCACAAAGCTACAGAATATACAGCTAAGGGTAATCTTGTAGGGGTTATTTCAAATGGTTCGGCAGTTCTCGGATTAGGCAATATAGGAGCATTGGCAGGAAAACCTGTAATGGAAGGTAAAGGCATTTTGTTTAAGAAATTTGCCGATATTGATGTTTTTGATATAGAATTGGATATTTCAGATCCTGAAAAATTTGTTGAGGTAGTAAAAACGATGGAGCCTACTTTCGGAGGAATCAATTTGGAAGATATCAAAGCTCCGGAATGCTTCTATATAGAGGAAGAGTTAAAAAAATCTATGAATATTCCTATATTTCATGATGATCAACATGGAACGGCTATTATTTCAGGTGCCGGGTTAATTAATGCTTTGGAATTGGTTGAAAAGAAAATAGAAGATATTAAAATAGTAATAGTAGGAGCCGGGGCAGCGGGAATTGCAAGTGCAAATCTTTATATGAAACTCGGTGTCAAACTTCATAATATTTTTATGTGTGACAGCAAGGGAGTTCTGTATGAAGGACGTGGAGATGAAGATAAAAACAAATATAAAAAGCCTTTTTTCAGAAAAACGAAAGCTAAAACTCTTGAAGAAATAATTGAAGGTGCCGATGTTTTTGCCGGTTTCTCTGTCAAAGGTATACTGAAAAAAGAAATGGTCAAAAAAATGGCTGATAAACCATTAATTTTTGCAATGGCAAATCCTGATCCGGAAATTACTTATGAAGATGCAAAAGAGGCCAGGCCTGATGCAATTATAGCAACAGGAAGAAGTGATTATCCCAATCAGATAAATAATGTCTTAGGATTTCCATATATATTCAGAGGTGCCCTGGATGTGGAAAGTACGGCTATTAATGATGAAATGCAATTGGCAGCGGTAAAAGCATTATCTCAATTGGCAAGAGAAGAGGTACCTGACGAGGTAAGACAAAAATACGAAAATGAACCTATGGAATTCGGCCCGGATTATATTATTCCAAAGCCATTTGACCCGCGGGTTTTATTATATACGGCATCGGCTGTGGCTGAAGCTGCTATCAAAACAGGTGTTGCCAAAAAAATAATAGATATTGGACAGTATAAAGAGATGTTGATGTCTAAGATTGATTGGACAAGGAATATGATGAGAAATATCTATGTTTTATCTAAAAAGAATCCAAAGAAAATCGTATTTCCTGAAGGCGACAATCATAAAATAATATGGGCAGCATCCGAACTGGCAAATGACAAATTAGCAAAACCTATATTATTAGTCGATAATAAAGATAAAACAATTGCAACTTTTGAAGAATTAAATCATTGTTATCAAGGTATTGAATTTATTGAGTATAAAACTTCAAAACTTTACAAAGAATTTGTTGAGGCATATTATAAAATGAGACAAAGAAAAGGAATAACCCAAAGAAAAGCATTTAAGGATATGAAAAGCAAATACTACTTTGCTCCTATGATGGTAAAACTTGGTTATGCAGATAGTGAAGTAGGCGGTATAGAAGCAAGTTATCCTTATGTCTTGAAACCTGCCCTGGAAATAATAGGAACTGAACAGGGAATAGGTCAGGTCGTTTCAGGGATGCATTGGATAAAATACAAAAATACTTCAATTTTTATTACAGATACTGCAGTTAATGTGGATCCAAATGAATTGGAACTTATGGATATTGTTTCCAATGGGGTGGAAGCACTTAAACGTTTTAAATTTCAACCTAGAGTAGCCATGTTATCTTATTCCAATTTTGGATCAGTAAGGGATAAAAATACCGATAAAATCAATGCGGTTATCAAAATGGCAAAACAAAAATATCCCGATTTGATTATAGATGGACCAATGCAGGCAAATTTAGCTTTGGATCCGGAAAGGCTACATGAGTTTTATCCTTTTTCAAATTTACAGAAGATACCTAATTTATTGGTTTGTCCCGATTTAAACTCTGCAAATATCAGTATTAAATTACTTTCCAAATTGAGTAATGCACATATTATTGGACCTATTATGGAAGGTTTTGATAAACCGGTACAATTGGTTACAAGATCCAGCGATGTCAGAAATATTATCAATCTGGCAACCATTTCAGGTGTTGACACATTAAGGGTCAAATAATTAAGTGTTATAAAAAAAAGGGCTTAAATTTGGATATATTATAAAATATATTTAATTTAAGCCCTTGTTATGATTGATTATCAAAATAAATTAATAGAAAGGCTGAAATTATTAGCAGGAAATCACAAAAATGCCGTTGATAGATTATCGGAAATTTTGAATATTGCCAAGCCTACTGCTTATAAGAAATTAAATGGGGAAAGTTCTTTTTCCATTGTGGAATTGGCATTGATTATGAAGGACTTTAATATGAGTTTTGATGAATTGGTTTTTGAAAAAAGAAAAAAAATCGGATTTCAATTCCCGTTTAAAACCCGTAAGGTTAAAAATTTTCATGATTATGTGATTCCTCTAAAAATGTTTATGGCAATTGCTGCACCGCTTCCGGATTTAAAAATTCATTATGCGACAAATGAATTACCTTTTTTCTTTTATTTTTTAGATAAGGATCTGACATATTTTAAATTTTATATATATGCTATTACGGTTTGGGATTTACCGGGCATCAAAAACAAAAAATTTAACCTTGAAGATTTTTCAGAATGGTATATAATTAAAGATGATATTGATTTTATAATTAAT
>JALSPW010000074.1 GCA_026985735.1 Saprospiraceae bacterium | reverse complement strand
AGAATGGGACAATATTCGGGGAACAGTTGTAGTGTCTATTTGTAAATATTTATTTGTAAAAGTCGTATGATTTGGTACAACAGTAATATTCATAGTATCTGTATAGAAATTATCCGCATTGAAAATCAAAGTATAATCTCCCGGCACAATACTATCAAAAAAGTAATATCCATTATGCAATGTATCCGTAATATATTCATAATCTCCAGGGGTCATAGTAACTTTAACCCCTTCGATAGGTTTATTCCCATCCAAAGTTTTAGGATCAAAATAATAAGGAGTTGTTGTATAAGGATCTCTGATAATACCGGCTACAACACCATAATTTGAAGTATCGGTCTTGAAATAATCAAAATAGGATCTTGCAAAAACCCATGCTTCGTGTTTTCTGTAATCCAGATTCATCAATCTCCAGGATTCAGGTTCATAATCGTGAAAAGAACCTTCGGATAGCACACCCGGCATAGTCAGAGTTCTCAATACACCCAAACCTTGTTTCCCCCATTGAGGATAATAACTCCAATCCCCTCTGTTGCGTTCACCTCCACGTGTCCATCCGTTACCATTGTTCCATAATTTCCACCACATAATATGCCCCATTTTTTTTGCATCAGGGAATACAGGATCATTATCGTATCCCCTGAATAACATTAAAGGATTATTGGACGTACCGTTGAAACCATTACTGTGAATCGCATGAAAAAAATCCACATTATTATCATTTGCTATCTGACCAATCTGAGATAATGGCAAGTCATCCGATGTATAATTTGTAACTCTTGTCATCACTATTGTAGCTCCACAGCTTTCTAAAATATCTCTAAGATATAAACCTTTTGTCAAATTGCCTTCGGATTCCCAAAATCCTGTTTCTTCAATATATCTGTCATCACCATCATGCCCGCCATGTCCCGGATTTATACAAATCTTAATACCGGAAAAATCCTGAGAATAAATATCAAAAGCAGAAAGAATAATTATCAATATTATATATATTTTTTTCATAATCACTTTATTTATAGTTTACTGTCATTAAATGAATATTACCATCAAGGGTATGATAAACGATCTTAGTTCCATCAGCCGAGCAATCGGGATACATTTCTATTTCATCAACAGTATTTGTCAGTTGTACCGTTTCATTTCCGTTTATTCCAACTGCATAAATATCCGATTCCGTAAAAACATCTCCATTGTCATGGTCTTTCATTCCTATTACCCAATTATTATTCAACCATTTTGATGCATTGAGATAACCGATATCCGCCAATATATTTCCTTTGAGATCACAAATAAATGTCCCATGTCCGGCGAAAGTAAAAAGAAGTTTTGTTTTATCCGGTGAGAGTTCCGGCCAGATATAGTTTCCAGCACCTTTGGGAGTTAATATTGTTTTAACTCCATTTTTAAAAACAACAATTTTTTGGTTCTCAATATATGTATAAATCAGTGGTTCAGGAGAATTCCTTTCCATTTTAGATATCTGTTTAGTTTTAATATTTCCACCTTCTTCATATACCAGTATATTATTTATCACTTTTGGTGGCAACATATCCCTGCTCCTTTTTCCAATCACGGATTTCGTATCATTTTTCAAATTATATCCAAAAATTGTTGAATATTTTTTAATCCCCACGTATTCATTAGATCTATAATAGATATTTTTACTGTCATCCGAAAATACAGGTTTATATCCTACTCCGGATTTATCCGAAACCTGAATTATTTTCTTTGTTTTAAAATCAAAAACATACAATCCTTTGAAATTTTGTGTAGTAAAAGCAATTTTTTTTCCGTCCTGACTAATAATCGGATAGTAATATTTTTCACCTAAATTCAAAATCTTATCATCGGATGATACCGGTATATTCTGGGCGATAATCACTTTGCTTACAAGTAAAAAAAAGATTAATAATTTCTTCATAACTTTTATGTTTATTTATTAAAACCAATAAGGTTAATCATTTTAAAATACATTAACGAAGATACAAAATATTTAAAATAAATTCAATTAATATTAACCCAAAAATGTGTCAATTCTATTTTTGTATTTTCTATATTTCTTATGTGTGTTGATTTCAGCTTTGCCATTTTGTTAATTTCAACATTTGCTATTTTGTTAACTTCAAATTTTAGATGTTCTTCTTTTATAGAAATCCAAGAATTTACTTTTTTATGCCAAAATTTAAAGTTTTCAATTTCAACATAACCAATCATTGCAGAATATGGCAAATTTACGCCGTGTCTATTTTCTTTAAATCGTTGGATACCGCCTGTTTTTCCTGAAACATATTTCTTACTTATTGTAGGGTGATAAAGTCGTTTACATTCTATATCAAAAAAATGCTCTGCTTTTTTATCATAAGTGTATATTCCTGCTTCATCAGTTTTTACTTCTTTTATACCAAAATCAGGGCGGCTTTTGTTTTTATATCGATATTCAGGAATAAATTGGAAAGCATAATCACGTGAATATATATCAAGAAAAGCAAATAATTCCTCATTTAAATTCCATTCATCTTCTTTGTCATTTTTCTGATAGTTTTCAGAAAATTTAGGTAAATGCAATTCTAAAAAATTCAATAGAGAAATGATTTTACCGTCTGACGTAAAATCACTTTTAACTTCTTGCCTTTTATTATTTTGAAAATTATCAGCCAACATTTATCTATCTTCTTTAAAAATATTATTTCCAAACTCGGCAAAACATTTCATTGCATCACGGTCGGCAATAGACTTTAACCAATATCGTTTTTGAAGTGGTTTTATATAATAGATTTTATTGTTTGCAAAGTCTATATATTCCACAATTCGAGTTATTTTTTTTGCTTTACCAATTTGTGTTTCAAAATAATTTTGGTATTCTTTTTCTGTTTTTTCTTCAAAAACAGGTTTTATATTTTCTTTGCAATAATGAAATTCTACTGCAATATATGATTGTGTTTTGGTTATTTTATTCGTTTTAAAACTTTTATCTTTGAAAGGATTATAATTCAAATTCATTAACCAAGTAAAAGTATCTGCATAATTTTTCAGCATTGTTTCATCGACAATATCGTTTAAAGGATTATTTTTTGATGCCTTTCCTTGATGAATATAATAATTAAATACATCTTCTTGCCATATTTGTTCTACTTTGCTAAGTTGTAGTGATTGTTTTTCTTCTTCTGTTTGTGGGTATGGTAGTTTCTTAAAATCTATTTTATTATATGATGTCTCTCTTTCAAATAAATATTCAACACTATTCAAAGCAATTAACAAGCTGTATGTTTTTTGAAATTTCAATAAATTAGAATAAAAAATATCAAAAAGTTCTAAATTTTTATTATCAAAATAAATTCCAATATCATATTTAAAGTTTATTTCTTTTCCCTGATAATTTTTATCTAAGATAATTATTGGAATAATACCATTTTTAATTAATCGTTTAATTATAATAACCTTTGAATTACTATTTATCAATGAATTAGTTTTGTAATGACCTGTTAAATATTTTATATCATTTGATTGTTTTACAAATAGGTCAAGAGTTTTGTTTTTATTATAAAATATTCTGTCCACTATCCAATTCAATCTGCCACCGCCTACAAGGTTTGATTTCCAAATATATTTTTGTGATAAAGCAATATTTAACGGTACAAAATGAAAATCATAAGTATCAAAGGCAAAGAACATTTTGTTTTCTTCATTTATCGTTCTGCGACTTATTAAATGTAGGATATTGTAGTTTTTTACGGGTTTTTGTTTTTTAGCAAAAAATGCACAAGTGGCAACATCTTTATTAAACAATATTCTTCTTAAATGTGTAAAATCTATAATTTGTGGAACGGTATATTGTTTTAAAAAATGATTACGATAGTTTATTGCTCCATCATTGTATAAAATTGCACTTGAAGGTAATATAAGACATTGTAATCCTTTGTCTTTTAAGATTTCAATCGATTTATCTAAAAAAATTAAAGCCAAATTATCATCAGGAATTTTATACGAAGTTTTTAACTTATAATTAGATTTTAATAAATTAAAATATTTTGCATTACTCATACCGTCAGGATTAAACGGTGGGTTTCCTACAACCAAATCAAAATCTTTATCAGCGGTTTGCAGGTAATTGAAAAAATCATCGGGAACAATATTTTTTTCTTTTAGGTTTTTAAATTTCTTATTTGTATTTTTTCTTT
>JALSPW010000073.1 GCA_026985735.1 Saprospiraceae bacterium | reverse complement strand
AAATTGATAATTGAGAATTGAAAATTGAGAATTGAAAATTGAGAATTGAGAATTGAAAATTGAAAATTGAGAATTGAAAATTGAAAATTGAGAATTGAAAATTGAGAATTGAGAATTGAGAATTGAGAATTGAGAATTGAGAATTGAGAATTGAGAAGGACAAAAGATTAAAAGTCATTAAAATATATAAACCGGTGGAATCGGAAAAGCAATTTGGTATGAATCCAAGCAAATAGCAGCAGCAATAATCTGTCGTGATATTACTATCATATAATAAAAAAGCCATTTCTGAACGAAATGGCTTTTAACTCCATACAATTCAAATTTCATTTATTTTTCGCCCAAAAACGGATATCTGTAATCAACCGGAGAGAGGAAATTCTCTTTTATAGTTCTGGGAGAGATCCATCTATTAAGATTCAATGCCGAGCCTGCTTTATCGTTTGTTCCCGAAGCTCTTGCCCCTCCAAAAGGCTGTTGTCCAACAACTGCACCTGTAGGTTTATCATTTATATAAAAATTGCCGGCTGCATGTCGAAGTTCATTAATAGCCATTTGCACGGCATTTCTATCTGTAGCGAATATTGCACCGGTAAGACCATACGGCGAAGTATTATCCAAAAGTTTCAATGTATCTTCATATTTATTATCATCATATACATATATGGTCAAAACAGGACCGAATATTTCTTCTTCCATGGTTCTGTAATGTGGATCCTTTGTGACAATAACCGTAGGATCAATAAAATATCCTTCCGATTTATCATATGTTCCACCTATTATAATCTCAGCTTCACTATCTTTTTTTGCTTCATCGATATACCAGGCAATATTATCAAAAGCACTTTCATCAATTACCGCATTAAAAAAGTTTCTAAAATCTTCAACCGTGCCTTTTTGAAAACTATTGATATCTTCTTTCATAAATTTAAAAACATCATCCCATAAACTTTTGGGAATATATGCTCTGGAAGCGGCTGAACACTTTTGTCCCTGAAATTCAAATGCTCCTCTTGTCAGCGCCGTGGCCACCTGTTTTGCATTTGCGCTTTTGTGAACCATAACGAAATCTTTCCCTCCTGTTTCACCCACAATTCTTGGAAATGTTTTATACTTTGATACGTTTTGTCCAATTTTTTTCCATAAATACTGAAATGTTTCCATTGAACCGGTAAAATGCAAACCGGCAAAATCCTTATGTTCAAAAATAACTTTACCGGCAGTACTTCCCGCAACATTTATCATATTGATAACACCATCGGGCAATCCGGCTTCTTTAAAGATTTCCATAATAACTTTTGCCGAATATATCTGTGTTCTAGCAGGTTTCCAAACAATCGTATTTCCCATCAAAGCCGGGGCTCCCGGCAAATTGCCGGCAATGGAAGTAAAATTGAATGGTGTAAGAGCGAAAACAAATCCTTCCAGAGGTCTATATTCTACCCTGTTCCATGTTGCTCTTGGACTAAAAGGTTGTTCGCTGTAGATTTTGGACATATAATAAACATTGAATCTAAAAAAGTCTGCAAGTTCAGCTACTCCGTCTATTTCTGCCTGAAAAATATTCTTTGATTGTCCGAGCATAACAGCTGCATTCATTTTTGCCCTATAAGGACCAGCCAATAAATCTGCTGCTTTTAAAAAAATAGCAGCTCTCTCCTCCCAAGGCATATTCTCCCAATTTCTTTTAGCGGACATTGCTGCATCAACAGCCATGTGAACATGTTTTTCATCTCCGAGATGGTAATATCCCAAAACATGATTTAACTCATGAGGCGGTCTTATTTCAGCCGTATTACCGGTTCTTATTTCCTTTCCACCTATATACATTGGAATATCCCATTTTTCTGATTTCATTTTTTTGAGCATAGCTTTCACTTCAGCTTTCTCTTCAGAACCCGGTGCATAATTTAATACAGGTTCATTTATTGGTTTCGGTACTTGATAAATTGCATTTGCCATAATTAAAATTTTTTATTTTTTTTTGTAACTATTTAAATAAATTCATTTTGTCTTAACGCTAGTCATAAATTAATACAAAGATATATATTTTAGAGATATCGTCATATTATTAAGCTGTAAATCTCCATATTAATTTAACCAAAACCGTTGTGGTTTTTAATTTATATTTCCCTGTTTCTTTATCTATCAATTGATTGATAACAAAATAGAAATCGCTACCAATTTTTGGTATCCAGTTTACTCTATAATTAAGAATTATTTCTTCATTCTCATTATTCCATTGACTAAAAACACTTGTATATAGTTTCGGATTAAATGCATATTCTATTTTACTTCCAAATTCATGAACAACAAAATTATTTAAAGGGAATTTAATATAATTTCTTCTCCAATTCAAATAGAAATTTAAATGCTTATTGACATTCATATCGATATTAAATCTTGTGCGGATTCTATTTCCATGATAAAACCCTTCATCATTAATCTGAAAATCAGTGGCAATTTTTCTTCCTTTGAATGTTTCGAATCCAAATTCATAACCGTTATTCCAATATTTACCCACTGGTACACTTATTGTATCAAATATTTCAAATTCTTCATTAATATTTTCATAAGTTCTTTGATATTTAGCAAATATTTTATCGCCCGATTTAGTGACAACACCAAAAGGAGCAAATTCATACCACAGAGACTGTAGTTCATTGGTTTTATCATCAACATAAGCAACAAATTCATAAGGGACAAAAATCAAATTCCTTACATTTTTCAAAGATTGAAATCTCGGTTTATAAATAAAAGTTGAGTAATACGATTTATAATTTTCTCTTCTGATAAAACCCATTTCGGGATTATAATTTTCCTGCACTCCGGTTATGGAGCTAATAGAACTTACTATATCCGTATAATAAACCAAATAAGCATTATAAGCCAATGCATTGGAATTATCTACATCATCGGTATAAGACTCGGCCAATGTCATTCCTAATCCCAAAAATTTATTTCCTAAAAATTTAGAATTTCGATAATTAAAATCTCCACCGTAAACTATATTTTTCCTTCCGTCTTTTCTTATCTTGGAAGTAATAATAAATCCGGCATTAGAATTTTCAAGAACATCACGTCTGTATCTCAATACCGAATAATTGGTTGACTGTATCGCAATAGAATCCTCAGTATCTTCTGCACTCACATTTCTAGTCTGCATAGACATAAATCCTACATTATTTTTTCCTGCTTTACCAAATAACCTGACGCCACTAAGAATAGGTACTTCATTCCCATTTTCCAAACCTATCCTGCGTGAATAAAACAACTTATTTCTATGTCCGGTTCTAAAATCAAAATAATTGGAACCTTCAAGAAAAAATTGTCTCTTTTCTTCATAATAGAGATTAAACCTTGTTAAATTGACTTTTGCGTCATCTGCCTCAACTTGGGCAAAATCCGTGTTTACTGTCAAATTCAATTTCATTGTAGGTGTAATACTGGAGTTCATTTCACCACCAACTTTTATTATTTTTTCAATTTGCTTATTATTAGTCTTTTCCACACCTACAGTAATAAATGGCTTGAATTCAAATAAGGTTTTTGATTTTATATTTTTCAAGCCAACCAAAGTTCCTGCATGAGAGATTTTTTCCAATTCATATTGTCTCAGATATCCTTGCCACAGCAATTGTTCATTCTTCCTTCTAATATTTCTTTCGAAATTTATTTGCCAATTTTGAATAGAATCCTTTTGAAAATTCAAAGTAGAAAATGGTATAACTATCTCGGCAAACCATCCCATTTGATTTATTCTTGTACTAACATCCCATATACCGTTCCAGTCTTTAATAAATTGACTCCCCTCATTCCCGACAAGCGCATCAGCTCTAGCTCCATTTGGATTAATCACAAATAAAAAACCATTTCTACTATCGTTATAAGTCCCTAAAATAAATTCAAAATTATCCTCGCTTCCCCAATCGAAATCTCTTTTCATCTGTTTAGCTACCAATTTATCAGAAGAAGAATCATAGCCCCAAAATCCAATATACAAGTGGTTTTCATCATAAAGTATAGCCACTTTTGTTTCTTCAGATGGCATAGCACCTTCTTCCATTTCTCTTTGTTTGAAATTTGAAATTGCAAGAGCTTCTTTCCAAGATTGTTCATCCAAATTACCATCGATTTTTATATTTTCATCCGTTTTATATGCAAAAATCGAATCAGGTTTATTAATC
>JALSPW010000072.1 GCA_026985735.1 Saprospiraceae bacterium | reverse complement strand
TCTTCTTTCTAATGCCATCTACTCGCATTTAATAAATAAAACACTATCTATCCTTTTATTTTTTATCATAAACCTGCTGCAGAGTATTTATTAAAAATATCCTAACACATACAAAGCATTCGAACAGGCAGAATAAGAATAACGCAAATGATAAAATCATATACTTCCAATAATCTCATTTATGCCTGACAATAAGTGATAATTTTGCATAAAATGTCCTATTGGTACCAGGTACTAATAGGACAAAATAGCTATGGATATTTTTGGCAATAGATATCCAAATTGTTTTTGATATGGCTTTATAAGAATACAAAACACATTTGCACTATTTTATACTCAACAGAAAGAATGAATATAAGCAATTTGTGATATTCATCAAATATAATCTTTGCATAAATACCGATAAATTAACGAGTTATCAACTTTTCAGATAATTTTACCTAAATTTTCCCTCAAACCCCTTGACTAAAAAAAATTAATTACAATACGGTAAGAAAAGTAAAAAACAAATCTTTTTGCCGAAGGAGGCGGTGCGAAATGAATGTTTGGTAAGCAAAAAAGAAACAGCCGAATAAAGAGGTATTGCGGAAACTCAATGTTCTCCTTTCCGATTATTTCTGTTTGCTACTCTGCTAACGCAACCGATATCTTACCGACTTTCAAAATTGCCAAACCTCATCAACCGTTAACCTTAAAAAAGAAAATCTTACTGCAAACTCAAAATCCTCTTCCGCAATTTCCTCAAAAGATACGAGAGCAAGCAATTTGAGCAAAAAGAGACAAAAGGTGAAAAGAGCAAACAAGGTGTTTAAAAACTGAAGGAAAAGAAATCAAAGAGCGAAGAATAGAAAAACGAAATTGCTAAAAGTGGAACTCGAAAACAAAAAGGTAAAAAATGTGTGAAGGATAATATCAAGATTATTTGCAAAGGTAAAAATGGTAAAAACAGTAAAAGAAAATCCGAGTCTGCAATTTACGGTATCAGAAAAAGAAAAAGCAGTTTGCAAAGAAAGTCCCTGCAAACTGCCTATAGTAAGGATTAGCAGATTATACTTTAAATTTGCTTTAATGCAAATGAAGAATTTTGATAAAAATAATAAAATTCGTTTGCAAATATTTAATAAACAGAATAAACTATGAAAGGAAAAAGATATGAAAAAAAGAATAATTTTATTTATTTTATCGGCGGTTTTTATTGTAACTATCTGTATATTTTCACTTGGATTATACGAACGCCCTATTGCACAAGCGGTTGTTTCCAACCATGGTATAGGTCTACGGAATTTGCTTCCTGTTACTTATGCACATGAGTCTGACAATTACTTATGGAAAAATTTTGCTTTAAAATTTTACAACAAAGAATTACCAAAATATCTTCCTAAATATGTAAAATTTAAAGTAGTTGTAGCCAATGATGGGAAGGGTATTGCTATTCATATGATTACTCCGGAATGGTACACGCAAAAGGATACAGAGGAACTAAACATCATTGAAAACACTCTCTATGAAAAATGCAATGAAGAATGGAGAAAAATAAACGGTAATACCACTAATTTCGATGCAAGTTGTGAACAGTCCGAACACGATAAGCTTTCCGGCACTGATTATTATTACTATGCTTATCAAACAGCACTCGGGACATCTATGGATACCGATGTGTATTTATACGAATGTCCTTCTTACGAAAAGATTGCTATGCAGGGAACTGCAATGGTATGGATTATCCAACCTATGGAAGGATATCGTGGGTTAACGACCGTATCCAAACTTCATGCATGGGGCGTGAGTGTAAGCTTAGGTTTTCCTCCTTCCGGAACAGTAAAGGAATCGGTTACTACTTTTAGAGATTCGTGTCCTGCACCTTACACAAGAGATATTTATAATTTTCCTACGTGGATTGGATATGCGTTTGCGTTTTCAAGAGCGGGGCAGGATCAAATTGGTTATGTGCATTATGTATTTGGTGGTACTTGGATGACAGATCACGCCCAACTTTACAGAGGAATTACATTTTGATGCATAAGCGTATCGTAAAGCATTTAATTATTGTTGCTTTGGTCGCTATTCTTTTAATTGTGTCCGTGTTTTATACAGATATATTGATGGTGCAGCACATGGCCCGAGAACTTTTTAGCAGCCCGCAATGGGCTGCTAAAACACGTAAAATTATTCTTTCGGCATACATGGAAAACGAAGATTACGCAGGATTTGGAAGTTATGTAAATAATGAAGAGATAAACAAGCCTGATCTTGGAACAACTTTTTTCTTTGTGCGTATTCTGAGGTGCCTCGGAATTAGGGAAAACAAAGCCGATCAGAACGAAATATCCGGTTTGTGTTTGTATAACATAGAATTCTTGATGAATAATCCGTCGTATAAAATAAAAGAAATCGACAAAACTGTTTGCTGTAAGGAAAAGTATATTTATCAGAACCTTTATATGCTAAACATAAAGGATCTCGACAAAATAAGAGAAAAATTATATGAATTTTCTGCCCGACTTTACGAAAACGACAGAAGAAACACTTTCGAATGTACGGAAAAAAGTAGTCTTCAATCAAATTTAATTCGTATGATATACTTATATAAATCTTTCAAAATATTAGGTAAATTCCCTGACAATATTAAAAAGACAGAGATAATTTTATAAAACTCTTTAACAACGATGCATTATTTTGTAGTATTGAAAAGGAAACGTCATGTTCGGTAGGTCTTGCTTTGATACAGATTCTGGAAGAACTTGGAATTTCTAAAAAAGATATTTCGTCAAATGTGTTTGATAAAAGAAAAAAATGGTTCCAACAACAAGTAATTTATGTTGAAAATACTAAAAATAACTATGTATCATCAGCTATTGAGATGTGGGAAATAATGAAAACTGCGAAATTTTTTGGAATTAAGATAACAATTAGTAACGAATTTTTGCAAAAGATTGTTAAAAATATGTCTTATAACGGAGGATGGGCTGTGTTTGGCAATTCGGAGATAATATCTCCGTATCTTACGTTTGCTACGGTATGTATTTTAAAGAATACCGACAATCTGGGAGAAATAAGCAAAGAAAAAGTTAAAATACTCCTGCAATATATGAAAAAATTTGAAGTGAGCGGTGGATTTGCCGCACCTTACATTTCCGTAGTGGATATTGTAGGAACCTATTATGGGTTAGAAGCGTGCAAAATAGTGAATATTAATATCAATAAAGAGAAAATCGCAAACTATCTTATTACTCAAACTAAAATGTATTTAAAAATAATGCTTCATAGTGCCCAACAAAAAATCGATAATAATACGGATGTTAATAATGAATATTTAAAACATTCTGCCCATACCGTTCTACTCAGTGCGTATTATCTATCGTTTCTAAAAAAATCACTAAACATACTGGGCTATCACAATTTTGATAGTAAAATATGTGATGCCGTAGAACAAGTTATTCATTCGGAAAACTTTTCAAAAGGTGTTTCCTTGCTTCCCGCAAATGAAGAAACACTGAGGGGCTTTTATTGTTTGACGCTGCTGTCAGGTAATAATTGTTTTACAGTATTGAGTCGGTTTAATTCGTTAGGTTCGGAAAGCGGAAGATATTTAGATAGAGATTTCTATTTAAAATATTGGGGTAAGGATGTAGACCGATACATTGCTCTTGACTCATTTCCTCCGGATTTGGTAAATATAAGTGAAATTTTTTATATAATAGGTATGTATGAGCAGTGCAAAAACAAACCTTTTGATAACTCTCACGATTTTTATTCGGGATATATGACTTTTGAAGAAAGGCTGAAGTATTTTGGTGGTGAATCAATTTATAGAAAAAGATTGCTATCCTTTGAAAACAAATTTTATGGTGGTTTTATGAAATCGGAATTTATGAAAACTTCGGATATGGATGATACGTATATTACAACGTATCTTATAAAAGAACTGAATATTCCTATAAATGATCAAAATATCAAAAAATTCCTGGGATTTACCGTAACAAAATACGGAGGATTTTCTCTTTTACCCTCTGTATTTATTTATAAAAATAAACCGGATTTTATTAGCACGGTGGAGGGCTTACTGCTTTTAAAACACTATTATAAGGCACACAAGAGTATTTCCTTTCAGAATCTCCTCCAATTCCTTAATCCTAAATTTGCAAAGTCTTCCGGTGCCTAACACAAGTTGCAAAATTCATAAAAAATGTC
>JALSPW010000071.1 GCA_026985735.1 Saprospiraceae bacterium | reverse complement strand
TTTAACAGGGGGTGGATTCCTTCATATTTCCGATAATTATGGACTGGATCCCTATATCAGATTAGCAATGAAACATGTTTTCCCCGATAAAGAATTCATAGAAGTTCCATGGGAGCATCCGATATACCACCAAAAATATGAATTCAAAACAGGATTGCCTAAAATTCATGAACATGACGGAAAACCTGCTCAGGGATTTGGTATTTTTTATAAAGGCAAACTGGTTTGCTTTTATGATTATGAATGTGATCTGGGTGATGGTTGGGAAGATCCGGATGTTCATCATGATCCTGCCGAAAAGAGAATTCAAGCACTAAAAATGGGCGCAAATATCATTCAATATGCATTTACAAAATAGCATAAAAATCATATTTAAAAAGTGACCCCGGAAGGACTCGAACCCTCAACCCTCAGAGCCGAAATCTGATATTCTATCCAGTTGAACTACGGGGCCAAAAAATTTTTGCAAAGTTAAATAAAAGAATTAAATAAAAAAATATGTAATTATGAATCTTTTATTAATTCATTAACATCATTTATAATCATTTCAGCAAGCTCTTTGGCTTTTTCTTCTCCATAACTTTCAGCATATACCCGCATTATCGGTTCTGTATTTGATTTCCGTAATTGAACCCAGCCCTCAGCAAAATCAATCTTCAGTCCATCTTCAACATTGATTTTTTCTTCTTCGTATTTAGCTATTAAATTTAAAATTATCTTCTCAGGATTAATACCTTCAGGCAAATAGATTTTATTTTTACTTATTGTATAATCAGGATAAGTCTTTTTGAGTTCACACAAAGAAATATTTTTCTCTGCAAGCAATGCTAAAATCAAAGTGATACCCACTAATGAATCTCTACCATAATGTAAATCAGGTAATATCACACCACCGTTTCCTTCTCCTCCAATAACCGCATCTACTTTTTTCATTTTAGCTACAACATTGACCTCACCAACCTTTGACGGGAAATATTGTCCCCCATATCGTTCTGTTATATCTTGCAATGCACGACTTGAAGACAAATTGGAAACCGTATTACCGGGTTTTTTATTCAAAATATAATCTGCTGAAGCGACTAAGGTATATTCCTCTCCAAACATATCCCCATTTTCACACACCAGTGATAATCTGTCCACATCAGGATCAACTGCAATTCCTAAATCAGCTTTCTGCACAACAACTGTCCTGGCCAGTTCCTTAAGATTTTCCGGTAAAGGTTCCGGATTATGAGCAAAATCACCGGTAAGATCATCATTTATAGTTATAACCGTACATCCCAGCAATTTTAATAATGGCACAATTGAAATAACGCCGGTTGAATTGATACAGTCTACAACAACTTTATACTTTTTTCCCTGAATTTTATCCACTTCGATATAAGATAGATTCAATATCTTATCAATATGGACATCTATATATTTCTCATTTTTTTCATAATGCCCAATAGATTTCAAATCAGCAAATACCGCTTTTTTATTTTTAATATACTCAAGTACTTTTTCACCTGTCTCGGGAGATATAAATTCTCCTTTTTCATTTAAAAATTTCAGAGCATTCCATTCTTTGGGATTATGACTAGCAGTTATTATTATTCCTGCTCCGGCTTTTTCGAGTGCTACAGCAATTTCGACAGTTGGTGTTGTTGAGAAGCCTATATCGACAACCTCCAACCCCATGCTCACCAATGTACTAATAACCAAAGCATTAACAATCTCTCCGGTCATCCTGCCATCTCTGCCAACTACAACTTTCGGTGCAACTTTTTTCTCCTTTATAATTTGAGCATAAGCAGCAGTACATTCTACGATATCAAATGGTGTTAGGTTTTCCCCTGGTTTCCCCCCAATTGTTCCTCTTATTCCTGAAATAGATTTAATTAGTGTCATATATTTTTCATTTAATCATTTGTTCTGTAAAATCAAGTTCCTGCTCTATTAAAAACATAATATATATTTATTGTCTGTCTATAAATTCCATGTTTATTTCTCCTATTATTTTATAAAATAAACCGGGTTCAACTTTAAGTCCGTAATATAACTTACTTTTTTTTATTGCTATTCCCAAATCAAAATTATCTTGCTGTACAGAATAAAAAATATTCTTATTTTTAAAAAAAGTTGCAAGATATTCTTGCTCTGATTGTCCGGGTGTAGGTATTAAAACAGCTTTTTTTTGTAGCACCGCCAAATCCATTATAGTAGAATAGCCCGAACGGGAAATTATCAATTCACTTTGATTCAATATTTCGTTCAACTCGTAAGATAACGCATAATTTTTAATTTTAACATTATCGTTCAAGTACCATTCCTTTTTTTCATTTATTTTACCGAGAATAATAATTGATTTCATTTTCACTTTTGCAAATTGCTCTAATATAATCTCTTCCAAAATACTCCTTTGAGGTTCCGGTCCGGAAAGTACTACTGCAATTTCATATTTCTTATCACTATCAAAAAATTTAAATCTCGAAAGCGGTCCAAGATATTGATGTTTAATTCCAAATGGCACTTTAGACAATTCACCGGCTAACAGATTATTTTTCAAATCAGGAATCCATAATTCATCAAAAGAACTAATCAACTTTCTATTTAAGGCACTTCCCGCTTTCGACAAAATCTTATTTACCAATTGTAAATTAATCTGATGAGTAATAATTATACTTTTTATATTTTTACTTTTAAAACCATATCTGTTATCAGAGATAATTAAAGAAGGGCCAACAATTTTTGATATTTTCTTAACCTCTTTATTTTCCCTTATTATTGCATATAGAATATTCGGCAAATATTTTAAAATATTAAAAAAAATGGATTTATATGGATATTTCACATTGTATCCGGGTAAATTAAAAAATCCTAACTCTGGAAACTCCTCTTTTAAAAAGAGTAATGCATCGCCGTCCGAGGCAATAATTACTTCAAAATCATTTTCAATAAAAGCATTGATTAACGGAATAGTTCGGGTAGCATGTCCCAGTCCCCAATTCAATATGCCGAATAATACTGTAGGTTTCAAAATTGAAACTTTAATTTAATTTTATTTCGTCATTAGCTTCATCCAAAATCTTATACTCATTTATACTAAACGTATCATTTATTCTCAATCTTATCCATTTACCATACTTAAAGAACCATTTTAGTTGTTGAGAAATCCAACCGAATTTTAAAAACGAGTTGATATAAGGGTGAACATGTACAAAAAGTTTCGATTTATTACCGGAGTTCAAAATATATTTTATATCCCTTTCAATATCTTCAATTATCAATATGGTTGGTGTTACCTGTCCGCTTCCTCCACACATTGGGCAGATCTCAGATGTATTAATTTTTATTTCAGGTTTTGTCCTTTGTCTCGTTATCTGCATCAATCCGAACTTACTCAAGGGCAATACCGTATGTTGTGCTCTATCATTTGCCATATAATTTTTCATTTCATTATAGAGCAATCTTTTATTCTCAGCTTTTCGCATATCTATAAAGTCAATAATAATCAAACCACCAAGATCTCTTAATCTCAACTGCCTTGCTATTTCCTTTGCCGACTCCAAATTCACTGCAATAGCTGATTCTTCCTGAGTATTTTTTCTCATTTTCGGTCCGCTGTTTACATCGACTACATGCATTGCTTCAGTATGTTCTATTATAATATAGGCACCGCTTTTAAGAGTATAAGTTCTACCGAAAGATGATTTAATTTGTTTATTGATTCCGTAATGTTGGAAAATAGGCGACTTTGCTTTATGCAATTTCAATATCTTAACCTGGTCGGGGGCAACTTGCTTTAGATAATCTTTAATTTTATTATAAAACTGTTTATCATTAACAATTATCTTATTAAATGAATCATTGAGAATATCCCTAATCAAAACTGAAGCTTTATCAATTTCAGTAAGCAATTTCATTGGAGGAGCTGCTTCTTTTAGCTCTTTAAACATTCTGTCCCATTTACTAAGAAGATCTTTCATCTCTTCATGTAACACAGCCACGCTTTTTCCTTCAGCAGCAGTTCTGGCAATAATACCGAAATTTTTAGGTTTTATACTTTCTACAAGAAATTTTACTCTTTTTCTTTCATCGTCATTATCTATTTTTTTAGAAATAGATATCATATTGGAAAAAGGTACCAGAACCAAATATCTTCCTGCTATTGTCAATTCGCAAGTCAATCTTGGTCCTTTTGTCGATATAGGTTCTTTCAATATTTGTACAAGAACGACCTGGTCTTTTTTAAGGACATCAAGAATTTTACCATGCTTATCTATATCTTTTTCAAGTTTAAAATTTTCCAAACTTGAAGTAGAGTTTTTGTTTGAGCGGGCAATATTCACAAATTTCACTAAAGATTTAAGTTGGGGACCTAAATCGGAATAATGCAAAAAAGAATTTTTATGATAACCAGTATCAACAAAGGCACTATTATGACCGGGAACAAGTTGCTTAACTCTTCCAAGGTATATATCTCCAACAGAAAATTCATTGCTGGTATTTTCTTTATGTAATTCGACGAGCTTAGATTCTTCTATAAGAGCGATATCTACTGTCCCTGTAGTCGAATTAATTATTAATTCTCTTTCCACATTATTTTACAATTTGACACAAACTTGAGCTAAAATACGCCAAACGGACAAATAATTGACAGACAATATCACAATAATGATATAGTCTGTCAATTAAGACCATCTACCTATCTTTTCTTTTTCTTATGTCTGTTTTTTCTAAGTCTCTTCTTTCTTTTATGGGTAGCTATCTTATGTCTTTTTCTCTTCTTTCCACTAGGCATATAAAATAAATATTTAATTTGTTAATAAATTAATCTAACTTTTAACATTTTCTTTCACCAAGTCAACAAACACCTTTGATGGCTTAAAAGAAGGAATAAAATGTTCAGGAATTTCTATCGGTCTGTTTTCTTTAATATGTCGTCCTATTTTCTTTGCTCTTTTCTTAAGAACAAAAGATCCAAATCCACGAATGTAAACATTCTCTCCTTCAGATAATGCTTCTTTTACATCTTTGAAAAAATGCTCAAGAGTAACCAATACATCTACTTTTGCAATGTTTGTTTCTTCTGAAATCTTCGATACTAAATCAGCTTTTCTCATTGTTAATTAATGTTTTATTTAAAAATATTTTAAATTTTGAAGTGCAAAGGTCGTAATTTATCTTGAAAACAAACAATTTATTTAAAAAAAAATTAAATTTTCTGAAAAATATTATCAATACATTAATAATATTACTGATTATTAATATTTTTTTGAAAATAAATCTATAAAAAACATAACATCAGAATCCGGGCATAAAGTTTAATCCAAAAACAAATTTACTGTTTTTTTCAAATGGATAAGCTAAATAAGGCTCCAAAACCAATGCACCGAATAAATTTATTCTCAAAGACACTCCTGCACTTTTGACTAATTTAGGTTTAAGGTATATTTGCTTTGGCAATCCGTCCTCTCCTTTAATCAAAATAGGCTCACCGTTTTTAAAATGGTCAAATTCATCAAAAGCAACTCCTGCATCAAAAAACAAGGCTAAATCACTAAATAAATATTTTGATCTTATCAATGATAACCTTTTTATACCGGTAAAAGGTAGCCTTATTTCAAAGTTCATCAAAAACAACTTTGAACCTAACATATCATCAATATAGCTCTTACTATCCAAATATGGATTCGAACCGATTCCATACAAGTCATATCCTCTCACCAATCCCATTTGTCCAACATAAATCGGATATATGGAATTTACCTTATTTTCAAACCTCAGATAAGACATGAATCTTGCTGCAAAACTTACCGGTTTCAACCAGTAATAATATCTTAAATCCGTCAATACACTTTGATAGTCATCAGTACCAAAATACTTTTCAAAACTAATCCTGTACTTATATCCTGCCAATGGCGAAGTCAAACCATTGTATGAATTATCTCCCACCAAAGCAATATTAACACTCGAACTAAATCCTTTAATCAACCTGAAATACCGGCTAAGGTCAATTGTGTCATCAACAGGTATCTTTTCCCTATCCCTCCCGATGTAATAATAAGTTCCGGCATAATAATAATCATTTATTTCATCAAGTCTAAAACTTCTGAATCCACCATCAATACCCCCTTCAATTCTCAATGTGGTCGAAAATGGATAATGCCAGAACAAATTCAATCTCTCATCAAAGACCCTTAATAAATTTACTGTATATTTATCTGTTAATATCGTATCTTTTTCATTGACCGGCAGTAAATAATTTGGAGTATACGTTTGATACCCTAGAGAATTGGGAATATGGGAAATACCAAATCCCCAATTTATTCTATTGCTTTTGTTCATATAAACAAGCTGACCTCCAAAATCATATATCTCTCCATTCATAGCCAATCTGGAATACAACTGATTATTGCCTAAAATATCACTAAAAAGAAGATCCACCCCTCCTGCTAATCCGGTATATGTACCGAAGGTGGTATTCCCTACCCCAACAGAAGTTCCTCCTCCAACATAATCAAGTCTGAATTTCGGTTTATACGGCTTATCAACAAAAGTAACCGGATTGTCCAGAGCCAACCTATCCAGTTTAGCTAAATTTGTATTTATTATATCCGTTGCACTTTTATTTGGCATAGGCAATCTACCGGGAGCCATATCCACATCGTCAATTGAAACTTCTTTATTTAAGAATTTACTTGATTTGGCTTGATAAATAGAATATGTCTTATCATTGTATAATGTATATAAGATTCTATCAGTACGTTTTGAAAGTGAGATCGCAGGAGAATACTCCGTAATACCACTTATCCCTACCATAAAATCCGTTTTCTGATAAATTTTACCCTTTTCCATATCATACATATACATATTTCTAAACCCGTCTCTATCTGAAAGAAAGTATATATTATTATTTTTATCAAAGACAGGATTAAAATTATTTGCTCCTGTAAAAAACGGTATATTGGCTTTCTTTTTGGTTTCAATATCCAAAACAGCAATATTAAAAGTCCATTTATTATTATTTCTTCCGTTTTTCATACTGAGTTCATCCGTAGCAAATGTCAATTTTTTGCCATCCACAGAAAAATCAGAATGAATTTCGGAATAAATATCATTTGTCAATCTCTTGACTTTCCTTGTTTTAAAATAATATGCATATAAATCCGTTTGCCCTTCTACCAATGCGGTTAATACAATATATTTACCATCGGGAGACCATGCCGGATTTGTAAATGCTTTTAAACCCTCCGGTTTTATTTCTTCCAATGTCTTTCCTGTTTTGGTATCTTTAACAACGAGAATATTACGTCCTTTGGCAAAAGCAATAAAGGCAAACTTTTTACTATTTGGGGACCAAGTACCTGAAGACTCAAGAAAATTATAGTTTTCCAGGTGTGTATCTCTAACTTTACTCGTTAACTTTTTTAATATTTTACCATTATTGGCTTTAGCAAGATACCAATCAGTTGTAAACACATCTTTTTCTGATATAAAAATCACATACCTTCCGTTTGGGCTTAAACTGGGAGAAACATTCATTCTTCCGGCATTTTTATCCGAAATAACTTTTCTTCCAATGGTTTTTTCTTTATCGTATTTTAAAAAGTTTTTATAATAATTATTAATTGAATTGACCCATAATGTATCAAATTGTTTATAACTTATATGAAAAGTCGAGTCAATAGCATCCCTAAAACCCAGCAAAGCAGTATTTATAAATAATGGTTTTATCGCTTCGTCTCCCCATGTACCAGTCACAAATGACCAAAATGCCTGCCCATATCGATAAGGAAAATAATCCGGATCATTTAATTTTTTAATATCCGGAACATCATCATTCAATACTGCATCCCTCATCCACATTGCAGTAAAGGAATCATCTCTTCCTATTGACAAATATTCTGCCATACCTTCCACCATCCACAAAGGTAAATTCTGCAATGATTTCAATGAGGTTGAATCCTCATTAATTATAATATGATATTGAAAAGCATGCACCAACTCATGTCCTAAAACATGAAAGTTTTGCTGATTTGTAAAAGTCAAAGGAATAATTACCCTGTTTTTTAATGCTTCGGTAACTCCACCGGTTCCAATACCCAGCATACCGCTTATCGCATTTGTTTGTTGAAAATCCGAATGATTATTGTATAACAATATAGGATTTTTTTCTGAAAATGTATCTTGAAGAACAGCTTGATGCAACTTATACCATAATTCCGCATATTGAGCTTCTTCATTAACTTTATCAACATTTTTTAAATAATAATATAGGTCAAAATGGGGAGTTTCCTTTATTTTAAACTTAAAAGAACGGTAATGTGGTTTATTCCTTCCAAAACTTTGAGAATACATAGTCCCAAGCCCCATAAAACATAAAAAAACCATAATAAACCCAATAATTATAATTTTTAATCTATACATATTTTTTATTTTTAAAATTCTATTATAGAAATTATTCAAAGACACAATACAAGTATTTAAGAAGAACCCATTATACTAATATAACATTTTGTATTTATAAAAATTGTACCTACACATATAGAACTATTTTAACTTTAAACTTTTAACAAATATAATAAAATATATCTACCAAAGGAAAAATTTAATTGTATATTTATTTGCAATGAGAATATAATTACATACGAAACATTATCCTTTAAATAAATCGATTTTTTTTCAATAAAATCATAAAATCTTGATTTATACACAAAATATGTTTATATTTGTAAATTGAAATGTAAGTAAGTCGAAATCACATTTACTATTATTTAATAATAAAACCAATCTGATATGAAAAATCTATTTTTATTTTTGTTTTTTATAGGAGGAATATTCTTTTCCTATAACCTTTACGCTCAATGCGATATGACCTTTAATCCTTCCGGAAATGTTTATAATCCGGGAGATTCGGTATCCATCACTATCTGTTTTCAAGATTATACCGCAGGATTTCCCCAATATGAAAAAGCCGACTGGGATTTGGATGATGATGGCAACTGGGATATTACCGTAACAGGAGATGATGGAACCGGTATTAGTTTTACTGCTTTAGGTGGTGGGAATACCATGAATTCAACATTTTGCGTCAAGGTGGAATTTGTAGCCGGAAGTCAAGGTAATTTAATTTCCATAACTGCAACGGCGGAAGGTCTAACAAATGGTTGTCAACATACGCAAGTACAAAATTATACATTATTGCCTATTATTTTGGAATCTTTTGAGGTTGCTCAAAGAGGAGATTATGCTATTTTGAACTGGATTACAGCAAGTGAATTTAATAATGATTTTTATACATTGGAGATGTCTGTTGACGGCGAAAATTTTGAAGATATTGGAGAGGTTAAAGGAGCCGGCACTACTCTGGAAAGAAAAGAATATTCATTTAAATATAAATTGAATAAAAACTTAGAAGTAAATCCATTTATATATTTTAGACTCAGACAAACCGATTTTGATGGATTAACCTCACATTCAGATGTAGTTTTATTGTCAAATAACATAAATAACAAAACTTATTTCAGCATTAATAAAGTAACTTTTCAAAATCCGGATGTCAGTTTTGATGTTTCTTCCACATATACCGGAAATATTCAGGTAAGAATTGTTGATATTAGTGGAAATATTATTTATTCTCGAACATGGGGGGTTGACAGGGGAATAAATTCACTTAATATACCTTTAGATAATTATCATCCGGGAATTCATGTTCTTCAAGTTATGAATAACAATAATATTGAAACTAAAAAATTATTTATTCATTGATTTATTTGATATAAAAACATTTATTTTCCAATTTAAAATCACTCCATCGGAGCATTTAAAATTTTGCATTAGTTATAAAACAAAAAAGAGATTGAAAGCAATCAATCTCTTTTTTAGTTTTTCCATAAAATTCTTGAGCAATAATTTATTAAAAAAAATACATTAATATAATAAATATATATATCTTTGCAGTTTGTAAAAAAACAAAATAATTGTGATACATCCGAAACGATACCTTATTACTTCAGCGTTGCCGTATGCAAATGGGCCATTGCATATCGGTCATTTATCCGGCGCATATCTCAGTGCTGATATTTATGTCCGGTTTCTTAGACTTATGGACAAAGATGTTATTTATATATGCGGTTCAGACGAAAATGGAGCTGCAATCACAATGAGAGCGAAAAAAGAGGGAATTTCTCCTCAGGAAATAATAGACAAATATCACAATCAATTTATTGAGGCGTTTAAAAAAACTGAAATTTCATTCGATATATATCATCGGACCTCATCGGAATTGCATAAAGAAACAGCTCAGGAATTTTTTCTAGATATCTATAAAAAAGGTATTTTTGAAGAAAAAGAAAGTCAGCAATATTATGATAAAAAAGCACAGCAATTTTTAGCCGACAGATATATTAAAGGCACATGCCCCAAATGCGGATATGCTGAAGCTTACGGAGATCAATGTGAAAAATGCGGTTCTTCTTTAAGTCCTTTGGAATTGATAGACCCTGTCTCTACACTCACAGGCGATAAGCCCATATTAAAAAAAACAAAACATTGGTATTTGCCTTTAAATAAAGATGAGGGGTGGCTTAGAGAATTTATTGAGGAAGGGATATTGGATAATAAAGAACATCATAATCCTGAAGAGTGGAAAAATCATGTAATCGGACAATGCAAATCCTGGTTAGACGGAGGTTTACAACCAAGGGCAATGACCAGGGATCTTGATTGGGGAGTAGATGTTCCACAAGAGATTACCGATTCGGAAGGGAAAAAATTATATGTATGGATGGATGCCCCTATAGGATATATATCAGCTACAAAATATTGGGCGGAAAAAACAGGAAAGGATTGGAAGCCATATTGGCAGGATGAAGAAACAGCATTGATTCATTTCATAGGCAAGGATAATATCGTATTTCACTGCATAATTTTCCCTGCTATTTTAAAAGCTAAGGGAGAATACATACTTCCTGTCAATGTTCCTGCAAATCAATTTATGAATCTCGAAGGAAATAAAATATCAACTTCAAAGAATTGGGCAGTATGGATCAATGATTATATTGAAGATTTTCCTGATAATATTGATGAGCTTAGATACAATTTGACCAGAAATATGCCGGAACATAAAGACAGTGAATTCACATGGAAGAATTTTCAAGAGACAAACAATACGGAACTGGTAAACAACTTAGGTAATTTTATTAATAGGGTTGTGGTCCTTACCAATAAATATTACAATGGTATAGTACCTGAATTTGATCAAGATAGCATGTTTACAGGTGTATGGGATCAAGATTTCGGAGGATTTCACGAAACTGAAATGTTATCGTTGCATGATGAGTTGCAGGAAATGAATGCCAAATTAAGAAAATTTGATTTTAGAGGAGCATTAAAGATCCTAATGGAAATTTCGGCTAAAGGCAATCAACTTCTCCAATTTAACGAGCCGTGGAAATTGATAAAAGAAGACCCTGAGGCTGTTAAAGCACTTATAAATTTTGCCTTGCAAATAGTAACTGCAATTTCCGTAGGAATAAGACCTTTTATGCCTGCAACATCGGATAAATTGAGAAAATTACTCAACTTACCTTTGCTTAAGGAAAAAGGAGAATTGTTGGAATTATTAGATGAACTTGCTTTAGGAGAATTGTTGTTGGAAACAGGCCATAAAATCAACGAACCGGAACATCTGTTTTCTAAAATTGAAGATGAAGTTATTCAAAAACAAATAGATAAACTCAAAGAAGGGTCAATTAAAATAAAAGAAAAAGCTACAAATACAACTTCGGTTAAAAAAGAAATAAAAAAGGAAATTAATAATAAAACTAATATCAGTTTTGATGATTTTTCCAAAATGGATTTAAGAACAGGAACAATAATAAATGCTGAAAAAATCAAAAAGACAGATAAACTACTTAAATTGACTATAGACCTTGGTTTGGAAAAAAGAACTGTTGCCTCCGGAATTGCAGAATATTTTGTCCCTGATGAAATAATAGGCAAACAGATTGTACTTTTAGCAAATCTGGAACCAAGAAAAATTCGTGGCGTAGTATCACAAGGAATGATTTTAATGGCTGAAAACAGTGAAGGGAAATTAGAATTTATAAACCCTGATGCCAAATTTGAAAATGGCAGTATAGTTCGTTAAACTTATTTTGATTATTTTTTGTTTATTAAATAATAAATTTCAGTAATATTTGTTATTACAGAGATTATAAAGCGGTAACGATATGCTATTTTGGCATTTATTTTTAGCAATAAAAATTTTTAACCTTTTAGAGTTATCAAACTATAAATTATTTTTTCACTTTTAAAAGAAATTTTTACCAATGGCGTTAGAACTTACAGATGCAAACTTTAAAGAAGAAATCTTGGACTACGAAGGCATTTCCGTAGTCGATTTTTGGGCAGTATGGTGTGGACCATGCAAAATGATAGGGCCTATTATCCAAGAAATTGGAGAAAAATACGATGAAGTTAAAGTAGGAAAACTCGATGTTGACCATAATCCGGAAACTGCAATTGAATACGGCATAAGAAGTATTCCTACCGTATTATTTCTGAAAAACGGTGAAGTTGTAGACAGACATGTCGGAACAGCACCCAAAACACTTTTCTTTGATAAAGTTGATACTATTTTAAATTCATAATAAAAAATATTTATTAATAATAATAGATGGATTTATCTTCCTCGCTATTATTTTTTAATTGGTGTCTCTTGATAAATTATACAAAAGTTAAAAATTATCAAGAGACACTAAATCCATTTTTAAATAAATTAAATGAAGTTTTTCAATCAATATGACCTGAAACAAATTGAAAATCTTGACTTGTTTGCTAAGCAAGTTGTAGAAGGTTTTATTATAGGATTACATAAAAGTCCGTTTCATGGTTTTTCGGTTGAATTTGCTGAACACAGACTTTATAATTCAGGTGAGCCGACAAAAAATATAGACTGGAAGGTATTTGCGAGAACAGACAGACTTTATGTCAAAAAATATGAGGAAGAAACGAATTTGCGCTGCCAAATTGTTATCGACACTTCTTCATCAATGTATTTCCCCGATGAAAAAAAAGATACCAAAAACATAAACAAGTTACGATTCTCTGCATTAGCTGCAGCATCATTGATGAATCTACTCAAAAAGCAAAGAGATGCATTCGGACTATCTCTGTTTGATGAAGAAGTTCATATACATACAAAAAATAAATCCAATACAAGTCATTATTTATTGATGTTGAGTTATTTGGAAAAATTAATTTCCAATCCTGAAATGAATAACAATACATTTGCGACTAATGCGCTGCACCAAATTGCCGATAATACTCACAAGAGATCCCTTATCATAATATTTAGTGATTTGCTTGATAGCCGGAATTCTTTGGATGAATTATTTTCAGCATTATTGCATTTAAAACACAATAAACACGAAATTATTTTATTTCATGTCGCTGACGATGAAAAAGAGTGGAGATTCGAATATGAAAACAGACCCTATCTTTTTATAGATATGGAAACTGGAGATAAAGTTAAACTTCAATCTTCGGAAGTAAAAAGTTTATATACAGAAAAAATGAATGAATTCAGAGAAAACATTAAAAACAAATGTCTGCAATACAACATAGATTATATAGACGCTGATATAAAAAAAGGATTTTATCCTGTGCTTAATTCGTATCTTGTTAAAAGAAACAGAATGATGGTCTAATTATTCTATTAAAAGTATTGAATAAATTTTTAACAAATGAAGCTCAAAAACATACCTACAACTGCCCCTGAAAACCTGAATAAAAAAAATATTAAAAAAGAAACTCTTACCATTGCAAAAGAAATAGGTAAATTGAGTCGAATCTATGAAGCTGATAAAAGACATGCTCTTTTAATTGTATTTCAAGGTATGGACAGTAGTGGTAAAGATGGAGCCACGAGGGAGACATTCAAATACGTAAGTCCTAATATAGTTTGCGCTCATTCATTTAAAAAACCTACGGAAGAAGAGTTTGCCCATGACTTTTTATGGCGAGTACACAAGCATGTGCCTGCAAAAGGTAAAATAAAGGTATTCAACCGTTCTCATTACGAAGATGTATTGATACAAAGAGTTCACAATTGGATAGACGAAGAAACCGTTACAAAAAGAATAAAAGCGATCAATAATTTTGAAGAATTGCTACAATTTGATAACAATACGACGATATTGAAATTTTACTTGCATCTATCTAAAGACAAACAGAAAGAAAAACTACAGGAAAGATTGGATTTGTTACGAAAAAATTGGAAGCATAATGATAATGACTGGGAAGAAGCCAAGTTGTGGGACAAATACATGTTTGCTTATGAGGATGTTATTGATAAATCATTAATAAAATGGCATATCATTCCAGCAGATCAAAGGTGGTATAGGAATTATTTAATAGCTAAAACTGTATTTCAAACATTAAAAAACATGAATTTGGAATACCCGGAGATAAAGCATAATTGATAATGTCAAAATCAAGGATAGACAAATGGCTATGGAGTGTGAGAATATTCAAAACACGTACACTTGCCACTAAAGTTTGTAAAGCAGGTAATGTAAAACTCAACTCCGGAAAAGTCTTAAAACCATCAAGTGAAATAAATCCGGGTGATACAGTGATAGTGAAAAAAAACGGTATTAACTTTTCCCTGAAAGTATTAAAACTCATCAATAAACGAGTATCCGCAACTTTGGCTAAAGAATGCTATGAAGATATCACTGCTCCTGAAGAATTGCAAAAATACGAAAGCTGGTTTATCAGTTACAAAGGCAAAGAATATCGTGAAAAAGGTAAAGGCAGACCGACAAAAAAAGAAAGACGGGAACTGCAAGGATTCAAAGAAAACATACCGGACCCCTTTGACTGGGATGACTGGGATTATTCGATATAAATTTTCAATATTTTATTTACTTCTTCCGGTACTATTCTGTAATCCCATGAAATATCATAAGGTAAAACCGCAACTATATCATCACCATTAGTCAATACATAAGCATCATATTTATCAAAGCGGGATAATTTTCTATCTGTAAAATATACCTTTAGCTTCTTCCTTTTTCCTTTTAGTCCAAAAGGACGAAACCTGTCTCCCGGTCTCCAACTTCTCAATTTCAAAGGAAATTTAAGTCTGTCGCCATTGATAAACATACCTTTCTTAAAGTCCAAATACTCTGTTTCTCTAATTTCTTCCAAATGCAAAAAACGTTTTTCTCCAATTCTATTCGTACCTTTGAAAATATCAATCTCCGATATATTCTTTTTATTATCCATTTCTATTTTCCTAATCAATAAATGTTTTCTATCTACTAATAAAGTGTGAGAATTGCTATAAAAAATAGCACCTGTTTTATTTTTCGCTTTTATAATATCTTCAATTTGACTGGCATTAAAATCATATTTAAACAAAAAATAATATATAACAGCTTTATTATCCACTAGTTCAAAAAAAACATCTTTTTCTAATCGCAATACCTTATTATCCTGAACAATATATTTAGAATAATAATTATCTATTAAAAATTCTATTGCATCACTTGCCATACCGAGATTTTTTATAGAAACAGTAATTCTATTTTTAAAATTATCATTAAGTTTCTCAAATCCGGGTATAATATGATGTCTAATATAGTTTCTGGAATATTTATCGGAAATATTGCTACTATCTTCCCTGTATACAATATTATTT
>JALSPW010000070.1 GCA_026985735.1 Saprospiraceae bacterium | reverse complement strand
CTCTGTATAATTCAGGATTTTTTTGTGCATGGCGCAATGTATCTGCATTTACAACATTAAACTGAATATGATGACCATCCAGTCTGAAGTATGAACGGATTAATGCTGTCAGTTTATCATAAGCGTCTTCATATTCAAAAAAAGAAGGTGCAAATTTTTGATTCAGTAATGTTCCGCCGGTTCGTAGTTGATCAATTTTCGACACGGTCTTAATAACGGCAGTAGGCCCATTGGTATCGGCTCCTTGTACAGGACTAATACCTTCGGATATCGGAGAATAAGCAAATCTTCCATCCGGAGTAGCTCCCGTTTTCTGTCCAAAATATATATGACTTGTCGTTGGTAGCAGGTTTATTCTAAATGTTCCTCCTCGTGAGGTAGGTTTCCCATTGACCGCATTGTAGAAAATTTTAAAAACTTCCAATGCTTGACGGTCAGCATAATCATCATCGTTGCCATATTTTGGTGTATCATAAATCAACAGATAATGCAGATTGTCATAATCTTTAAAGTTGTTTTGTAAAGCATTAATTAAATTCTGCATACTTATAATTTTTTTGTCAAAAACATGGTATTTTATGGCAGTTAAGGAATCTGTAATTGTTCCTATCCCGACGCCTTGTATATAACTTGTATTGTAACGAGCACCTCCTGCATTATAATCTTTTGCATTTGAAATGCAGTCTTCAATCAGAAGCGATAAAAATGGTGCCGGTAAATGTTTTGCCCATATTGATTCAATAATATTATTTCCTTTGAGTTTGATGTCAATGAAGTAATTCAATTGTTTTTTGTATGCCTCAAAAAGTTGTTTATATGAATCAAAACTATTTGAGTCTCCTGTTTCAAGACCGATTTTTTTTCTACTTAAAGGATCTATACCGTTATTTAGAGTTATTTCAAGTATTTTTGTAAGATTAAAATAGCCTGTTAAAATATAACTTTCTGTTCCGAAAGCTCCCGTTTCTATACATCCAGATGCTCCTCCATTGCGAGCATCCACAATATCTTTACCTTGTATTAGCAGTTGTTGTACAATGGTGTCTGTATTGAATATGGATGGTTGTCCGAAACCTGTTTTTACGATTTTTAGTGTACGCTTAATAAATGAATCAGGATTTTTTTTGCTGACTTGTATCATTGACGATGGTTGCAAAAGTCGCATTTCTTCTATGACATCAAGTATCATATAAGAAAGTTCATTTACAGCATTATTCCCATTCTGTGTAATGCCTCCCAGGTTGATAAGGCAAAAGTCGGTATATGTATTGCTTTCCAAAGCAGTGACACCTACTTTAGGTGGGGCAGGGTGATTATTGAATTTTATCCAGAAAGCTTGTAATAGCTCATAAATATATTGTTTTTTAATACCTTTTTCAATGTCTGAAAGATAAACAGGGTAAAGATGTTGATCTAATCTGCCCGGATTGAAAGAGTCCCATGGATTTAGTTCGGTTACTACAGTTAGATGTATAAACCAATAATGTTGCAACATTTCATGGACTGTCTCAGGTGGATTGGCAGGAACTTTGTTACAAATACGAGACATTTGGACAAGTTCTTTCTTTCTCTTTTCATCCAGTTCCTTTTCTGACAATTTCAATAATCTGTTTGCATAGCGTTTTGCAAACATAATTATTGCTTCTGCAGCTATTTTCATTGCTTTTAATTCCTCTGATTTGTCAAGAGCATCAGGATCGTTAATAAAATCCAGTTTGTTTTGAGCATCTTCTATTTCACGTATTAATTGTAAAAATCCCGTTTTAAACATTTTTTCTCCTAAAACTGTATGTCCAGGCGCTCTTTGTTCTTGAAATTCAGTGAAAATTCCTGCATTATATGCTGCTTTCCATTCGGGGAAAAGGTTATTCATTATACATTCTCTATTTGATTTTCCTTGCCAAAAAGGAATAATTTGTTTCGAGTATATATTTTTTACTTCATCACTGACCTTAAAAGAAACTTTTGGTCGGGTATTTAATATTTCCAAATCTTGTAAAGTATGTAAATTAATTTCAGGATATGTCGGTGTTGCTTTTGGATAAGGCCCGCGTTCTCCTACAATCAATTCACCTTCATTAATACATATCTTTTTATTTTTTAAAATATATTTCAATGCCATTGCTCTTTGGACGGGAATTGACAATTCAGCTGTTTTAATATTTTTGTAAAATTCAGTAATTAAAACTGCTCTTTCGGCAGATATATGTTCAATTGCATTTAAACTTTGATTTCGTAATTTAATGATACGATCTGTTTTCATCATATTATTGTTTTAATTTATTGTTACATTAAATCCTGCTTTTTTAAAAAAGTCTTTTATTGGTATGATCTCTTTAATATCCGGTTCTTTTACTCCTTCCATTTTATTTTCTATATCAAATTTGGAATATTTTGAATTTCCCGTATGATGATAAGGTAATAATTCTATTTCATGAAAATTTTCTCCTTTAAGGGGAATAAGAAATTCCCGTATTTGTTTCATTGCGATGATATTCATATTTATAAATGGTATTAATGGAATCCTGACAATAATCTTTTTTTTATTTTCCACTATTCTTTTAAAATTATTTAATATCAAATTATTATTTACACCTGTGTATTTTCTATGTTCCTCGCTGTCAAAAAACTTAATATCATATAAAAATAAATCTGAGTAAGGCAAAATCAATTTAATATTTTCAAAAGGAACATTGCCGGCTGTATCAATTACCGTATGAATATCATCTTTTTTGCACAATTGTAAAAATTGTGCAGCAAAATGGGCTTGTAGTAATGGTTCGCCACCGGTCAAAGTTACGCCACCGTTACTTTCTTCCATAAATAATTTTTCTTTTATGATCTCTTTGTATAATTTTTCTGCTTCTATCTTATAGCCTATTTCTTTTTTGATTTTGAATACTTTGTTTGATATTTTTTCAGTGGAAATGTAAGTTTCTATTTTTGGATTTATACTTTCCGGATTATGACACCACCTGCATTTTAATGAACATCCCTTGAAAAATACAGATGTTCTTATTCCGGGTCCATCATGAATAGCAAACTTTTTAATATTAAAAATAATACCTTCCATAAAAATAAAATGTGAGAAGTAAATGAAACAAAGGAAAAAATAAAAAAGAAGGAAGGTCAGAAAATCCAACACTCAAACAGGCATCTCCCATTTGTAGTGTATTGCTTGATTGATATTGTTGAAGTTAAAAACATTAGTTGTATTTTATGCAAAAGTATTAAAAGTTTTATTATTTTACAAAATATTAGGTGTTATTCATTGTAGTGAACATATTTTTTTAGGTTGGCATCTTCACAAATATATGAAATGCTTTTATTGTAATAATCCATATAATCGATGTAAACCTTATCGCAGTTTGTCTCGTTATAATGATTGATTATAACAGGTTTGCCTGCATCCAAAAACCGTTTTGTTCCAGCTCTGTCCCACCAGTTTTTATCTTTATGATATGATTCATAAAGTACGCCGTCAAAATTTGAAGCTCCTTCTACAGTATTTTTCGCCATTGCCTTCATGCCTTTTTGATGCAGGTAATCAGCGAGGATGTTAAAATAATCAATTCCTTGTTTAGAGGTCACTTCTATACCGTATTCTTTTCTGTAATCATCATCAAAAACCCAATCCATATTGTCAAACTCCACCCATTCGCAACCCCATTTTGCCATACTGTCAATTCTGGTTTTCATTATTTGTATCACTTGAGGAGTTATCTTTTTTAGAAAATATTCATCCGGCCATTGATCCCATGAATTTGCTACGATAAACGGCTTTAGTTGATTAAAGTCATTACGCCAGTTTTCAGCTGTTCCTATACTTATATATCCAGCAACTTGATTATTGTTTTTCTTTATTTCCGGAATATATGCATGAATCCCTTTGATGAAAGGGTCTAATAAAACATACGCATTTTCAGCATTAGAGATAATATCTGCTATCTTGTCTGCTTCATAATTTTCCTGATATGCTTGATTGTATACGGGAAATGCATTTTCATTTCCTGCAGGATTAATATCTGAATTGTTATCTTTTGTACAAGAGATTATTGTTGAAATAAAAGTGAAAATAATCAATAATTTAAAAGTCGGATACATTTTTTATTTATTAAACGATAAAAAATCCATAAAAATTCAGCAATTCAGGGTGAATGTATAAAGTGTTAAAAAATAGCAAATAATAAATAGCTG
>JALSPW010000069.1 GCA_026985735.1 Saprospiraceae bacterium | reverse complement strand
TATTTATGTTGACAAATAAAGATATTAAATATATACGTTCGCTTTCACAAAAAAAGTATAGACAAAAGTACAATATTTTTGCTATCGAAGGTGAAAAAATGATATTGGAAACAATTTTTTTTGCACCGGATAGATTAGTTAAACTTTATTGCCTTCCGGAATTTAAAGATAAATATCTAAATAACCTTTCTCAAATCGAACAAAAAATTGAAATATTGTCGTCAAAAGAGCTAAAAAAAATCAGCAATCTGAAAACACCGAATCAAGGCTTGGTTCTGGTTGAAATGGAATATGAGAATTTAAATAAAATTAAAAATAGTGACTTTATCCTTTATCTCGATGATATAAGAGATCCCGGTAATATGGGAACTATTATCCGAACAGCAGATTGGTTTGATGTAGATCTTATTGTTGTATCTGATAATTCAGTGGATATATACAACCCCAAGGTATTGCAATCGAGTATGGGAAGTATATTTAGATTACCGATAGTGAAAATGGATTTTCAAAAGCTATTAAAATTTACAGAAAATAAAAATTTTAAATTTTATGGAATGATGATGTCCGGAGAAAGTATTTATGAAATAAAATATGATTTTCCTATTGTTGTCGTTATAGGAAATGAAAGCAATGGTATTTCAGAGAAAATCATTTCTAAACTAAATAAAAATATTACTATTCCGAGATTTAATAAAAATACGGAATCATTGAATGCATCTATTGCTAGTGCCATTGTCATTAGTGAAATAAAAAGAAGCAAATTAAAATCTTAAAAATATGAAAAACACACTTTTAGTTTTATTTATTATTGTTAGTGCCGGACGACTTTACAGCCAAAAAATATTTACTGAATATATTAATATCGACAATACCCGAGTTAAAAATCAGCAACGTACCGGTACTTGTTGGTCTTTTGCAACCGCCTCTTTTCTGGAATCTGAAATCTTACGTATTAAGCATAAGTCCGTTGATTTATCAGAAATGTATGAGGTGAGAAATATTTATGAAGACAAAGCAAAAAACTATTTTTTACGTCAAGGGAAAACTAATTTTAGTGAAGGTGGTTTGTCACATGATTTTATTAGAGCTATGGCAAATAACGGGGTTGTCCCTCAGGAAGTTTATCCGGGAAACCCTAGGGGTGAGAAAATCCTTAATCACAGCGAACTGGCAACAATATTGACAGCTTATGTTAAGGCAGCGGTGAGTTCCAAACTGCATACAGATTATTGGACGGCTGGGTTTAAAGCTGTTTTGGATGTATATCTGGGGGATAAACCGGAAAATTTCATTTTTGAAGGTAAAGGTTTTACACCCAAAAAATTTGCCGCATATCTTGGCTTGGATCCTAAAAATTATATAGAATTAACATCTTTTACTCATCATCCGTTCAAAAAATATTTTGTTCTTGAAATACCTGATAATTATTCTTCAGGAATGTATTATAATATCAATTTAAAAGAGCTAAAAAATCAAACCGATTACGCTTTGGAAAATGGATATTCCGTTAGTTGGGATGGTGATGTAAGTGAACCGGGATTTGGTAGACAATCGGGAGAAATTGATCTAATCGGTGATTATAATGATATTTTTGATACAGTACCGTTTGATTATGATAAAATATCACAAATACGTCAATCTCAATTTGAAAAAATAAAAACAACAGATGATCATTTAATGCATATTATTGGAAAAGCAAAAGATGAATCGGGCAAAAACTATTATATTGTGAAAAATTCATGGGGAGATGCCGGACAATATGAAGGTTATTTTTATATGTCGGAATATTATTTTTTAATGAAAACAATATCTATTATGATTCACAAAGATGCGTTGATGACAAATGTAAAACCGGTTTTTTATCTACCGGATGCAATTTATTAAAGAAAAATTGTTAAAGTTTGGTAAATTGTTATAATTTTGAAATTATAAAACTTTATTTTTTGTTTTATTGTTAGTATTATTTAGATAATTATTATTTTAAATTTGAAAGAATGAAAAAAATACTTTTATTATTGCCTTTGCTTTTGGGATTTATGTTCAATATAAATGCACAATCAGCAAGTTCAAAAGGCGTTGTAGCTATTACAGCCAAAAAATTTAAAAATATGGCTGAATCAGGGCGTTACCCTATTATTGATATTAGAACAGCAAGAGAATTTGATGAAGGCCATATTAAGGGTGCTATAAATATTGATTTTTATAAAAAGACATTTTATGGTAAAATGATGGAATACAAAAATAAACCTTTTCTTTTTTATTGTAGATCAGGAAACCGAACTACTCATGCTTTAAAGAAATTTAATCAAATGGGCTTTAAAGAAGCTTATGAATTAAAAGATGGAATTATCGCATGGAAAAGAGCCGGATTAATTCTCATCAGCGAATAATTTTATCCTTTTTCCAAACACAAAATAGTAGCTGTCTATAAAGTGCTTTTTTATCAAAGTGTTTCTAATAGTGTTGTTATATTAATTTATCTGTACATTTTAAAAGTATCTATATGTATTTGAATCTGGCGATTGTTACATTGCTTACTTTTTTGCTTAATTTGCCTTTTGGATATTGGCGTTCTAATGTCAAAAAGTTTTCGTTTCTTTGGTTTTTGTTTGTACATCTGCCAATACCATTTATAGTGCTAATGAGATTTGGATTTCATCTGGGATTTCAGTGGTGGACCTATCCTTTTTTGGTAGGAGCTTTTTTTACAGGGCAATTATTAGGTAAAAAATTAGGGATGAAAAATGAGTTGTCAGTAGATTAATGTAGTAAAAAACGCTTTATTTGATTTTCATCTTTGGCGTTGGTATCATTAATTATGAAAATATTTTTTATTCCGATGATATCATTGCGATGCTTTTTATAATTTTCCCATATATGATAAATATACCAAAGAGGCTCGTACCCCCATCTTTTATCCAATAGCTTTCTATTGATAAAATCTTTATAACCTATATCTACAAATATTTTTTTATCGTACATCTTGTTTATTTCCTCGTCGAAAAAAGCAAATATTCCTTCCAGAATTACAATATCCACATTTTCACTCAACCATTTAAAATCATACTTTAGCCTAGGAAAATCAATAGATTCAGGAACCTCCCAATCAATTCTGTTTTTAATCTGCGGAATATCAAAACCTGCATTGATATAGTCATCCTGATGCAAAATAACTTTCTTTTTGCCGGGAAAATAGTTTATTATTTTTTTTGCAAGGCTTGTTTTTCCAGCTCTGCTTACACCTCCTATTCCGATAATCATATTTTAAGTAATTAATTAGTTTTTAAATTTTAGATGAAGATATTTTTCTAATAAGTTGTTGACAATATCAATGATATCAGCTTCTAATTTTAAAAATTTTATCAAAAAATAATATATAATAATAATTATAACAGGTTTATAAATCAAATTTATGATAGCAAAATTCGAAGAAGGAATATAAATTCCCACGGTAAATGTTATAATCGCTATAAGAATTATAATAAGTGTGTTATTTGTGAAAGGAAATAAATTGAATTTTCTTTTTATGAAAACCAATTTAATAAAGTTGTATAAAATAATAGAAATCATAGTTGCAATCCCGGCTCCTGTAATGCCATAAGAGTTGATTAAATAATAATTTAAAATAAGATTCATTAAGGACAGGAATAGCAAAAATATCAGATTGTATCGATAATATTTTGAATATATAATAATGTATGAGTTGACACTTGTCAGCATATCGATAAGCTTTGCTATTCCAAGGAAGAAAAATACATATAAATATGGCGTTATCTGTTTGTTCATTGGCATTATTTGCAATAAATCAGGCAAAATGGTCCAGATAACAATAAAGAGAAATGACCCGGCAATAAATGAATTTAAGGATGTCTTTTTGTATATATTATCAATATTTTGATAATCCGAATTTTTTATGGAGTCGGATACTACAGGACTGGCAATCTGATTTAATGAATTCATGGGAATCGCTATTGTATTGCTCATAAATAAAAAGATAGCATAAGTTCCGTTTGCTGTAGTGGAAAGTAATAAAGGTATCATGATTGTATCAATACGGGTGGTAATATTGGCACTCAATACATTCAGCCCGCTAAACCCCATATATTGTATCATCTCCTTAATCTTTTTAGGTGGAAGCGTCCAAAACCCTTTGTTTTTAATACTCATACCATCAAGTGTATAAACATATATAGCATTTAAAATAAATGAAAAAACATAAAACATTACAATGATATATGCGATATTTTGAATGGAAATAATATTAAAATAATACAGTAAAACAAGAATAGGTAATAAAAATTTGTATGCCAATTCATGTATAATAGATGGTATCACAATCCTCTTGTAATTAGCCGCTTGATATATAAATGCTTGAATAAAAATGAGAAGGATTGCTAAAGAAAAAATAATGGTCAGGTTTTGATTTAAAAGAACCAAATCAAAATCTTTTGTTTTCAGAAAATTGTATATGGAACTTTTTAGTGCATATAAGATGCCTAAAACTACAATAATTGTTGCGATAATAAAAGAAATTATAATACCTGCATATCCTTTATCTTTTTTGAATTCAGGATAATATCTTACTATTAAACCGGTACTTCCAAAACTTAAAAAGAGAGCCAAAATAGTGGATGTACTAATAAGAAACTGAACATAACCATACGCATCCCGTGCCAATGGATAAATGAATAAAGTACTTATCATGCCAATAAAAACTCCGATATAGCTGATTATACTTCTTTTGATACCCTGGCGTGCAATTATGCCCATTAGTTATGAATTTAGTAATAAAACACAAATGTACATTAATTATTTTATTTGAAATAAAAAATCATAAGGGCTATATATGCCGGTAGTTACTCTATCTATGAATAATCTGTGGTTGTGCCTATTTTTTGTCATAACTCTTTATAGCCAAGGTAACAATATAATAAGATAATAATATTATCAACGGCCATAAAAGATAGTTTATTATTCCATAAGTATACATAAGTTATTGTTTTTATTAATAAACATGATTTTCAGATTCAAGCTCTTGTCCGGATATTTTTTTGCTGTCTAAAGCTCTCCATACCCAAACGATATATGCAATAACAAATGGAATCATTAATGAAACTATTGACATAACTCCTAATGTATAAGAACTGGAAGAGCTATTGCGTATCGTTAGAGAACTATTTAAATCATAAGTAGATGGATAATATGCAGTATTGTTAAAACCCGCTATGAGAAATAATGCCATTACCGTTAGGAAAGTGCCTGCTCCTGAATACCAGAATCCTGACGTGGATTTAGTGAAAATACCTTTATAAATTCCCCATAAAACTAATATTATACCAGCTATAAGAATTATTAAAACTATTGGCATCTCTAATAGATTATGCAGGTATTTGAACTTTTCTAATATGATATTACCATCTTCATTTACTGCAAATCCACTGATGAAAAGTAATCTGATTAACCAAAATAAAAAGAAGACTAGAAAAAGAATAGCATTGGTTTTTAATAATTTAGGTATCTTGGTTTCAATAATTTTATTTTCGATAATATTTTTAAAATATAATAAAGCTAAAACTCTTGATAGGAAAAAAACAGCTATTCCCAAAGATAGATTTTGTAAAAATGCAAAATGCTCTATTGTCCAAATCGCTTCAAGTCCATGAAAAGGTGTATGCCATTGAGAGATAACCGCTTGCTCATTTGATAATGCCATGTTTATCAATTTTGTTTTCTCTATTGAAAATGCACTACCGGTGAAAAATGTGGAAACTGCAACTCCTAACAAAACAGGAGCTATAACTCCATTAATCATTAAAAAAATCTCAAAGGTTTTTTGTCCCAATACATTATTCCTTTTTCTATATTCATAAGATACGGCTTGAATAATAAATGCAAATAAAATAATCATCCATACCCAAAATGCTCCACCAAAACTAGTGGAATAAAATAAAGGAAATGATGCGAAAAAAGCCCCGCCAAAAGTTACCAAAGTAGTGAATGTCAATTCCCATTTATGTCCTGTTGCATTCAATATGATAGTTTTTTCTTTTTCTCCTCCATTAAAACTGTTCATTAAAGTTTGTCCCCCCTGGACAAATAAAAGAAATACCAGAGATGCTCCCAAAATAGAAATGATAATCCACCAGTATTCTTGCAATAATCCGTATGATATCGATAAAAACATAATTATTTATTTTTTAATGATTAAAATCCTTTTTTGATTGCAGTAAGCATTATTTTAATTTCGGCTATTAATAACGCAGTGAAAATTACTAAAAACATAAAAAAAGTGATTATAACACTATTTGTGTCAATATGTGAAATAGCTACAAAATTTGGTAATAAATCTTGAATCACCCATGGTTGCCTTCCTACTTCAGCTAATACCCATCCCAGCTCTTGTGCGATAAGGCCTAATGGGAATGAAATAATAAATAAGTATAATATCCATTTTTTTGTTAATAAATTTTCTTTGAAAATACCCCAAATGGAAAGTATGAAAATCAGTATAAATAAAAATCCGAGAATCACCATAACATGAAAAGAATAAAATGAAATTTTGACATTAGGAATCAATTCATGAGGATCTTTACCAAGATAATAACCATATCCGAAATCCTTGAAATGCGCTTTGAAAATTTTAAGATTTTTTTTAGCCATTTCTATATTACCTTCTTTTTTGTATTTTTTGTAATCGGCAAGTGCTTGAATGGCAAGTTTTCCTGATTTTATCCTTTCTTCATATCCCCGTATATTATGTTCTTTGTTGCCATGAACTATATCTGCAATTCCCGGAATATATGCTTCGGAATTGTTGAAAGCAAGAATTGATAACAAATTGGGAATCTCTAAATCACCAATGATTTTTTTTTCGGTACTGTCTTTAATGTCTTCCATTATCCCGAAAGCAACAACAGGAGCACCACTAGTCCCATGATACAATCCTTCCATAGCAGCCAATTTCATAGGTTGGTATTTTGCAACTTGCTTGGCTGAACCATCTCCAAAAAATATCGTTGATACAATCGCTATCAATCCGAAAACAGAAGCTACCAACATACTATATTTTGCCAGAATAATATCTTTGTTTTTTAAAATCAACCATGCACTTACTGCTACCACAAATAGTGCAGCAAATGTATATGCTGAAGTGATAGTATGCAGGAATTTATTTACTGATACAGGATTGAAAAAAACATCCCAAAAATTATTCATTTCATTTCTCATTGTGTCAGGATTAAATTCCATCCCAATTGGATTTTGCATCCAGCCATTTGCTACCAAAATCCAGATTCCTGATAAGTTTGTTCCAATTGCGGTTAGCCATGAAGATATTAAATGCGCCTTTTTACTTACTTTATTCCATCCGAAAAACATTATCGCAATGAATGTCGATTCAAGAAAAAAGGCCATAATACCTTCAATAGCTAATGGAGCGCCAAAGATATCTCCGACAAACCATGAATAATTTGACCAATTGGTGCCGAATTCAAACTCTAAAATAATTCCGGTTGCTACACCGATAGCGAAGTTTATACCAAATAGTTTCATCCAGAATTTTGTTATTTTTTTCCACTTTTCATCACCTGTTTTGACATATATAGTTTCCATTATTGCAATAATAAATGAAATTCCTAAAGTGAGAGGAACAAATATCCAGTGGTATAAAGCGGTTAAAGCAAACTGTGCCCTGGACCAATCTACTAATGCCCAATTAATGTTGTCCATAATTTTGTATTATTTGGTTTTCAATATGTTCGATTCTTTCCGAATCAGATTTATATTTTGTTTGAAGAATATCTTGGAAAAAGAATATTTTTAATATTGCGAACATGATGAATAATTTAATAAAAATTATTATCCATAACCTTTTACCGTATGGCTCCATGTTTTTGAAACCATGATAATAAAATCTAATAATCTTATAAATTATTTTCATTTTTCAGCCAAAATGATTCTATTTGAATAGTTTCAATAATATTACAAATTTACATTAAGGACATTGTTTTAGTTACTAAGAATATGTATATTATTTTAAATTAGACAGGATATAAATTACTTAAATTGTTTTGATGTATTTATTGGGATTTTCCGGTTGGGGTGGTTCGTATTAATAATGGATCTATGTGTTTTTGACAGAGAAAGAAAGATCTATTTTTCGAAAAGTCATCAATGCTGTTTCAAGATTGTTGCTTTCTTCGATCATGTATTTTGATAATAAATACTGAATGGCTTCTTCTATATCTATATTTTTATAATAATTATCTCTTGTGAAATGTAAATATTTCATCAATAAAAAAGCATCAAACCATCTGAAAAATCTTTTTCTGAACGAATGGAAATCCTTAGTATGTTTTTTGATCTCCAAATATCTTTTGTGAAAATTTTTTGTTTCAAGAAATGCTTTGACAGGCTTATGCATCAGCGATATATTGTTATAGTCGATATATATATCTTCCAGATTTGAAATTAATGATTTTAAAGCTTCAAATGATCTGTAATTGTATGTTTGAAGTGATTTTTGTGACTCTATGATTTTGTTTAATGCTTTCCCTGTCCCAAAAGGAACTCTATTTGAAATTCTGGCTGAAGGAAATACTTTTGTGCTGTTGATTTCTTTATAATAACCGGTTTTTATAAATTTGTGTAGAAAATAGAAGTCTTCACCTGCTTGTCTTTTATTCATTCCAAATGATTCTTTATAAGCATAGCATCTCACTGCCATTGCACTTCCTATAGTGTAATATGCAAAAGGAAGTTGCAAAACTCTTTGCATATTGATATAATATCTTAAATGCAACTCATACTGAATAATAGCACGTTTTTCTTCCTTAGAAATATTTTCATCTATATTATGTTCGAAATAAATACTGAATGCTTTAATTTTATTATAATTATCAACTGTTTTTATTAATTCATTCAGATAATTTTTTTCAACAGTAGTATCAGCATCAAGACTTACTATTAAACCTTGCGGGAAATTTATGCTGTCAAATCTTTTTACCGCTTCGTCCATTCCGATTTTCCTGGCAATACCGGGACCTGCAATGTCGCTTTTGATATTTTTTATGTATACCGGAAGTAATTTTAATTTTGTTGTTGAAAAATCCTCACTTATCTTTAATAATCTTTCATACTGTTTTTGATGAAATTTTGAAATTTCTCTTTTTACACAATCACTTTCGTTGATTACAATAATGACTTCTACACTACCGTTTTCAAAAGTATTTTGAAATATTGAGTCAATGGTTGTTTGAAGGTAGTGTTCATTAAAAGCGGGAATAACGACTATAACCTTCAGATTATTCTCGACAGGACTTAAGATTAGTGGATGGTCAAATTCAAAATTATCGTATTTTCGCATTTATTTCTTTAAATTTCTTGTCCAGATTCAATATTTGTTCAATTAATGAATGCTTGCCGTCATTTTTAATAATAAAATCAGCAAGTTTTGATTTTTTTTCTTCTTCCATCTGGTTTTTCACCCTAGCTAAAACACTATCCCGGTCAGTATTATCACGCTTCATCACTCTTTCTATTCTGAGCTCTATAGGAGAATATATCAATACATTGAAATCCATATCCCGATAGCTACCTGTTTCAAACAGTAAAGCTGCTTCTTTGATTAAATATTCTGAATTTTGTTTTTTTACCCAATCGGTAAAATCCAATTTTACTATGGGGTGAACCGCTTTATTTAATATCTCCAGTTTTTGTCTATTTTTAAAAACTATTTGGGCTATATATTTTCTATTTAAATCGCCATTTTTCAGATAACTATTGCTACCGAAAATATTTTTGATTTTTTTAATAAGAGCCTTATTATGAGTCATTAGATATTTTGCTCTTTCATCAGCATTATAAACCGGAACGCCTAAAATTTCGAATATTTTGCAAACAGTAGTTTTACCACTACCGATTCCTCCTGTAATTCCTATTGATAACATAATTCAATATAGTATTTTGTCCATTTCATGGATATTTTGAATTTCATAATCGGCATATTTCCGGTTTTTATCGGAAATCATATTAGGATTGTACCAGCATGTATCAAAGCCATAATTTTTCCCTCCGTAAATATCTGCAATTATATTGTCACCTACTACCAAATAATTTGATTTTTCCAATGCTCCGGTTGTTTTATGTACATGTTCAAAATATTCTTTATTTGGTTTTGATTTTCTTATTTCCCCTGAAATAAATATATGTTCGAATTTTGATTTGTGTGGAAATTTTTCAAATCGCGGCCTTTGTACTTCTTTCATTCCGTTGGTAATTATTGCCATATTGATTTTGCCGTATAGTTTTTCCAAATAGGTATCAGTGTCTTCAATGAGTTTGGAATGTTCTATAAGTTTTTCAATAAATTTATTATTGAATGCATTGATATCAGCATTGTTTTTTCCCAATTCATCGAAAAGTCTTTTAAATCTAAGTGTTTTTATTTCTTCGTGCGATATCTTGTTTTCATCATATGCAGTCCAAATTTCGTTATTTAAGCGTGTGAAGATATTAAAAATTTTATCATTAAATTCATACCCGAAATCCAATAAGCATTGTTCAAGGGCTTTTTTTTGAGAATAAGTAAAATCAAATAATGTATTATCGGCATCAAATAATATCCATTTATATCTCATATAGCATGTTTTTAGTGTTAGCCCGGTAATCGCATAAAATAAATTAATCTTTTTATACTGTATTTTCCGGGTTTGTGGATAGTAAGCAATAACAAACCTCCTATTATTGCAAGATTTTTCATGAAATTAATCATCTGTATTCTTTGTATGTCAGGTGGATCATTCCAAAATGAATATACTATTAAAGTTGTCGGAACAAAATATATGAGCAAAAGGAAAGAACCGAATCTTGAATAATACCCTATAAGAACCAAAGTCGCTCCAACGATGAGAAATACAATAACACTACCTAACATAAAATCTTGTTTCCATGTTAAACCGTAAATTGACATGGTCCTTTTGGTATCATCAAAATATAAAAAAGAATCAAATGCTTCATAGTAAAACATAATAGCTATGAATATTCTCGCGATCAAATCTACACTGTTTTTCATTATCCATATTGTATTTGTGTTCACAAATGTACATTAAATTCTTTTTATAACTACTTTATAATTGAATAAAATCTTTGAAAAATTATTTTGCAAAATAGAGAGTATTTATATTCCTCTGTATATTATTATATTACAATTTTGCTGAGAAAGTAAATCTTGACCGGTTATTTATGTAAGAATTTTTAAAAATAACTTATCAAAAATCTTTATTTTAAAAAAATCAAGTACTTTATGGACTGGCACTATGTAATCATAATTATTTTTTTTACATTTGGCGATTGATTTAAAAGTAGTGAGAATGTGATTAAAAAGTGAAGTGCATTTATCTCGCTTAAAGTATTGTTTTCTATTGATGAATTTACAAGTGAAGAGTGAAAAGATAAAAGAAAATATGAATTGAGGATTATTTGTTAGATTGATATGAATAAAAGTGCAAAAAATATATTTATATTCGTTTATTTTATTCATTAAAACAAAAAACGATAAATCTTTATTGTCTAAAATGATTATACCTTAGTAGTTGTACAAAAATTATTATTTTATGAATCTTGTTAAATATTTAATATTAATCCTTTTCTTTTTAATTCCGTTTCACCTTTTCTCTCAGGTTGGAATAGAGTTATCCGGAAATAAAAATGTTTATAAAAGTTGGAATGATGTCATATATAATTATTCCGGTAAAGAAAGTCAAATTTTTAAATATTCTTATGGTGGTGGAATTAATTATTGGTTTAGATTAAAGAATTATAGGTTGGAATTTACACCCGGAATTTATTATATGTTTTCAAAATTCAAATTTCCCGAATCTTCTTGTAAATTTGAGTATTATTCGCATGTTGCCGGTATTGAATTTGATATGAATGTATATATGTTTGATTTTGTAGGAAGGAATTATAAAAAAGATTGCCCTACATTTTCGCATGATGGAGAATGGTTTAAGAAAAGCTTTTTTATTCAGGTCTCTCCCGGTATGTTCGGTGCATTCAGAACTGTCAAAAAATCTGTTGACAATATTGATGATTTTAATATTGCGGGAAAATTTGATTTTGGGTTGGGATTGGATTTTAAAATAACAAATCATTTATTAGTGGCGCCTGTTATTAAATACGGGTTTTATATCGGTGAAAAATGGAATGGCTTTTCAGCGTTTCATGCAGAAAGGTCATACAATGATATAACTGCCGGAAATTATATAAATCTAGTTTTTAATTTTTATTTGAAATAATGATGAAAAGGAAAGATTTTAATAAATTGGTATTTTTAGGAGCGGCAAGTGGTTTTGTATCATGTAATGTCTCTTCAGGATTGCCATATCAGGAAAAACCGACAAAAGAAAACCGGTTTAAACAGAAAAAGTTGATAAAACCCAAAAGATTAAAAGAAGGCGATACAATTGGTTTGATAGCACCGGGTAGTCCGTTTTCAGAAGATGCCTATGAGAGAGCTTTGACAAATATAGCTCGATTGGGTTTTAAATATAAAAATGCTAAAAATCTTTTCTTGAATTACGGATATCTGGCCGGTGATGATAAACGTAGAATTGATGATATTCACCAAATGTTTGCCGATCCTGAAGTTGATGCTATTTGGTGTGTCAGAGGAGGTTATGGCACTACCAGGCTTTTATATGATTTGGATTATGATTTGATTGAGAATAATCCGAAGATATTGCTTGGTTATAGCGATATTACCGCTTTGCTTCAGGCTATTCATAAAATGACAGGTTTAGTGACATTTCACGGGCCTGTTGCTTCTACGGAAATGACAGATTATAATACGGAAAATTTCAAATCTGTTTTGATGACCAATGATAAAAACATTAAGATTAGTAATAAAATTTCTTATGAAAATGATTCCGTTGAGTTTAAACCTCAAATAATTGTTAATGGTCACATGAAAGGACCTTTGGTGGGAGGTAATTTGACATTATTGGCAGCAATAGCAGGTACTCCTTATCAGTTGGATGCAAAAGATAAATTGATTTTTATTGAAGATATCGGAGAAAAACCTTATAGGATAGATAGAATGTTGACTCAACTGAGGCAAACAGCTAATTTGAAAGAGGCAAACGGAATAATATTGGGAATATTTAATGATTGTAATCCGGATCCCGAAGATAAAAATACTCTTAGTCTTAAGGAAACTTTAATAGACCGGTTAGCTTATCTTGATATTCCTGTTTTCTACGGATTCTCTTTTGGACATATAAAAGAAATGTGTACTTTACCTATCGGTATTGAAGGGGCTTTTGTTATGGAAAAACAAGAGTTGGTGTTGTTTGAAAATGCTGTTATATAGTTTGGTTATCAAATAGTTTTAACTACTCAAAACTATTCAGATGGAATTTTTTTAGATGAATTTTGTTATTTATACACTGTATTTCCCTTTCATGATGATTTGTGAAAAAAAAGTAATAGAATTTCAAATAAATATAAAATAATAAAAATATGAAATTATCATCAAAAATTTATGATCTTGAATTAAAACATACTTTTGCTATCTCCCGTGGAGCACATGATATACAACGTACCCTTATTGTTAAATTGGAACAAGAAGGGAAAGTCGGTTACGGTGAAGCTGTTGAAGATCCGTATTATGGTGTTACAGTTGAAGGTATGCAGGCAAAACTGGAAGAATTAAGACCTGTTATAGAAAAGTATCATCTTGAAAATCCTGAGGATTTTTGGGATTTCTTAAATAAAGAATTGGATGACCAAAGATTTTTGCACTGCGCAATAGATATTGCTGCAAATGATCTGTATGGTAAATTGATAGGAAAACCATTGTATGAAATTTGGGGTTTGAAAACGGATAAAATACCAATGACAAATTACACTATCGGTTTGGACACCCTTGAAGTCATGAAAGAAAAGCTTTTGGAATTTCCATGGCCTTTATATAAAGTTAAATTGGGTACTAAAAACGATATTGAAATAATAAGGGAGTTGCGTAAAATTACTGATGCCACTTTTAGAGTTGATGCAAATACAGGATGGGGAGTTGATGAAACAATTGAAAATTCCAAAGCATTAAAAGAACTTGGTGTTGAATTTATAGAACAACCTATGCCTTATGACCATTGGGAAGATATGGAGGTAGTATATGAAAATAGCGTTTTACCTCTTATGGCTGATGAATCATGTAGAACAGAGGTGGATGTCCCCAAATGTGTTAACCGTTTTACGGGAATTAATGTGAAATTGGTTAAAGCAGGAGGGATAACTCCTGCCAGAAGAATGTTGATAGAAGGGAGAAAATTGGGTTTGAAAACTATGGTTGGTTGTATGACCGAATCTTCTGTTGGAATTGCAGCAGTTGGCCAATTACTACCATATCTTGATTATGTTGATATGGACGGGGCATTATTATTGAAAAATGACATTGGTTATGCTCACGATATTAATGACGGAGTTATTACATTGTCTGATAGACCCGGTACAGGTGTTGTATTAAATAATCCTTTTTAATTTTTTCAGATTTGAAATATATTGATTTTACCGGTACGGCATACCTGGGGCTTTCTCATAATTTGGATTTTATCGATTTAATACATAAAGGTATTGAAAAGTACGGTATTAATTTCGGTGGTTCCAGATTGAATAATGCTGTTCCTGATATTTATCGTATAGCAGAAAGTTTTTTTGCTGAAAAATTATATTGCCGGGATTCATTACTGACTTCTTCAGGCACTCTTGGTGGTATTTTATTGTCAAGGTTCTTAAAAAAAAATGATTTTAATGTTTTTATTTCAAGTGATCTTCATCCCGCATTGAGAGATAATTTTATTTCCTTTAATGAATTTAACGAACTTTCCGAAGTATTGCCTGCTATTAATTCCACTGAACAAAATATGAGAAATGCCGTTTTATTAAATACTATAAATCCGGTTACTCTTAAAACAATTGATGTAAATGATATTTTAAAATTTAAAAATAAGAAAAATACACTTTTTGTTTTGGATGATTCTCATGGTATCGGAATAAATGGCGATGAAAATTGGGGAATATCCGGATTGTTACATAAAAACGGATTGAAATACATTATCTTATCTTCTTTGGCTAAAGCTTTCTCCCTCCAAGGTGGAATTATTGCCGGCGATAAGTTTATAATTGATAGCATTAAAAAAGAATCATCGTGGGGTGGGGCATCTCCACCACCGGCATTTTATTTTTATGCTTTGATAAATGGAGAATCAATTGTTGCACAACAAATAGAAAAACTAAAACAAAATATCATTTACTTTAGTGAAAAGCTGAGACCTGACAATAGCTTGGTTTATATTCCTGATTTTCCTATTTTTATAAATAAGGGAAAATCTTTATACGAATTTTTATATTCTAAAGGAATAATTATTTCTGCTTTTAGATATCCTACAAAAAACGACCCTCTCACTGAGAGGATCGTTATCAATGCAAATCATTCTTTTGAGGATTTGGATTTTTTAAGATCTTTTATTTAAAATCCACCTCCACCCATATTCATTAATTCTTCCATACTCATTTCATTATATCCCGCTTTATCAAAACCAAAAACAGATTTATCAAAATCGTTTTTGAATTCTGTTGCCGTTGTAGTCATGGAAAATTGTCCGGGTATTGTTATCGTATATTCCAAAGGGAATCCTCCAATCTTAGAATTGTCCATACCTTGAGAAACAACTCCATTGGTTTTAATTTTTTCAGTTATCCACATTGACATTGAAGTATTTTGGTCATCTGAAGATTTTACTTCAACAAAATGTGCTTTATATCCTAAGATATCTTTTGTTTTATCTTTATGATGTACATACTCCGGTTCTTTTGTGTTTTTTTCTTTTTTTAGTTGCTCGATTTTGTCTTTAGGTAATTTGACCATGATTTTTTGTCCCATCATATCCATATACATTTCGTTATTACCATCTTTATCCGTAATGATTTTTGTTATGTTCATTCCATTCATGGTAATTATTTTTGTTAATGCTCTTTCTTTCTCAAAATATAATTTTGTGATTGTGCCTTTAAGCATTTGCTCTGCCATTTTCATTTGAGGATCATCCGGATTGTCTAATTTGAAATCAGTGATTTCATATTTAACAAATCCATTATCCTGTGCAAAAGATTTATCAATAAATACCGTTATAAATACCAGTAAGATTAAAATAGTTTTTTTCATTTTTAAGTTTTTTAAGTTAATGTAACTGTTTAGGTGGAGTGTTTTTTGTAAAATAATTTCACCTAAATGGTTACAATTTAATTTGATTTAATAATTTTAAATGTTTTATAATTAGTATCCGAAGAAACTTTAATAAAGTAAACTCCGTTTTTTAACTTATTTAACCTGATTTTATTATCACCTTTGTATAATTTTTTATGTATTAACATTGCTCCTACCGTATCATAGATAGAATATGAGATGTTTTTTCCAAAATTGTAGTTTATGTCAATTGTTATCTCATCTTTAAACGGGATAGGATAAATACTTATTTTTTCATTGTAATTTGAATCTTCTGTATTTAAAGCGTCTTTTACTTTAATGTTTGTGTTCCAAAATTCCAATCCTCCGGTTTTTGAACCTATTAACATTTCCAAATAACCATCTCCGTCTATATCTGCAACAGCAGGAGCGGAATTTTTGCCAACATCAATATCATTATACTCTCTAATTTCAGGTGTTAGGTTATCATGTATATGTTGTGAAAAATTTTTGTAAAAATTTATATTCCCCGCTTTATATCCCGCAAATAACAACTCGTCGTCATCATCTCTATATACGGATAAATGAGCATTTGAAATACTTGTGGAAAAATTACTTAGAATAATTTTTCCGAAAAATGGTGTGTTGGGAGCAGTAAACGGATCATTAATGAAATCGGGATTGTCTTTTTCGCCTGTGTTTTGATAATAAACAATACTACCGTAATATTGTAAAGGAGTATGATAATCATTACCACATCCTATGAGTATATCTCCAAGTCCATCTTTATTAATATCATATATCAACGGTGATGAATAACTGAAAATATCTATACCCTTGTACTCGATAACAGGCTCTTCAAATTTATATTTATTATTTTTTCCCGCTATATTTTTAAAATAAATCAAAGTGCCATTATTATTGCCAACTAATAAGTCATTATCTCCATCCCCGTCCAAGTCCCCAAATGCAGGAGCAAAATAATTAATACTAAAATCATTGCTTAATTTTGATAAATTCAAATAATCATCATCTTCCAAGCTAAATGATGGATTTGTTTGGGAACCTGTATTTTCAAAATATAAAAGTTTAGAGGCAATGATGTTTTTATCTCCGACAGCAGGTCCTGTTCCCACAATAATATCCAATAAACTATCACCGTTTACATCCGTAAACACAGGAACCGAATTTATACCGAAATCAAGCATTTCATCCGATAAAAAGTTATTTTTAATAAATTTGAATTTGATTTTGTTATTTTCTTCCATTCCTTTATAAAAATGAACATTTTCTACATTTTGGGGAGGATCCAATTCATCGTATTCCGTATTGGGAGCAATTATTAAATCTTTTTCGCCATCATGATCAACATCTAAATAAAACGCTGATAAAAAAACATTCATATCGACCGGAGTGTCGTATTGTGGAAAGTCCCTTTCTTTTTTGGTACACCATGCATTTGTTTTATCTCCATTATTTTCCAAAAAAATCAATGAATTGTATCCTACATCACCCAATAATAAGTCAAAATCCTGATCGTGATCATAATCGAACGCCAGTGTTGTTGATCCGGAATGCCTGTTTGATAAACCGTCCCACGTAGCACATCTGTAAGGATCATCACTTAAAAGTATTTCTTCTGAAAAAGGGTTTTCTGCAAATCTGCCCCAACATCTTGTTGTTTGAATCATCTTAAAGCTGTCGAGAGAAATATTATTTTCATTACACACATTTTTAAATAAACTCATGCTACTTCCATCCGTAAAACTTAATACATCCAAATCTCCATCAAAATCAATATCCGCAATTGCCGGAATATCACTATCGTTGCAAACCAACCTGAAAGTAAACCCGTTTTCATATTTCGCCGATAATATATTTTGGTCAAAATATGGGTTTGGCAGTTCTTTAAAATAGATATTGTTATTTTTTATTTGCCCTTTATATACCAATATGCCATTATTCTTTGATGTGAAGAGATCTTCGATTCCATCATGATTATAATCTATTAAGAGCATCCAATTTTCTATTTCAGGAAAAATGTTATTGTATTTTGGAGCAAAAATATATTTCGGCGGAGTATTTCCATCACTTAAAAAGCACATCAATTTGTTGCCAACTCTGTCAAAAACTACTAAATCTTTATGCCCATCCAAATTTATATCCATATCGTTGAACTGAGGTGAATTCATTCCACCGGTATATGGGTTTGTAAGTATATTGTCCTCTATTTTGATGGGGCAATAATATCTGTCCGAATCCTGTCCAATAATTAAATTTAAAAATAATAAGAAAAGAAATGTTGAAAGAAATGTTTTCATGATACCTTTATTAATGATAATAATATTCATTTTAATAAGTCCAAAATTATGCCAAATTTTATTAAAATTACAATAAATTTCATTAAATATATGTTAAAAAAGCAAGAATTAATGTAAAAAGTATAAATTTATTTAATAATTTTGAATAAATTTTTGTTTTAGATATAAATTATACAAATGAATACCTTTGTTGCAACACTATATAATGAAGAGGAAAATAAGAAAAAAAGTCTATGGATTTCAGTTACAATTCATATTCTGATATTGCTTATAGCTCTATATCCGATATTGAAAGATGATCCTACTCAGAATATTGATAAACAATATGCAGTTGCAATAACTTTTGACCAAAGTGGACAATCCAACAGTTTTAAAGGTCAGGCGGCAGAAGGAAAACAAAGACCGCTAAATGAAACAGTGGATAGAGTTCGTACGGCACCGATGGAAGAGATTCCTAATAAAAATCAGGAAAAGTCTGTTCCACAACCCAAAGTGCAAATGCCTACTCCCCAGATACCGGTTGCTCCTGCAGAATCGGATATCTTTGAAGATGAATCTGATATTGAAGCTGTCGAAGAAGTACCTGAAAAAGTAAATGAAGTACCTAAACAAAAAGTGGAAACTAAAACCAAAGAGCAAGTAAAAACAACTCAGAATGAATCGGATTCTCCTGAAGAGGTAGAGGATGTTCCTTCCCGGGTTCCTGCCGCTAGCAATAGTCCGGTTTCCGATAAAGGGAATAATTCTTCTTCACCTTCAAATAAAAACGGTTCAGGTACTGGACAAGGTAAAAAAGGGAAAGGTGCTGGCAGGGATAAATCCGGTAATGACAGCACTTCCGGAATAGGTACAGGTGGCGTCGGAGTTGGGGCATTTGATGGATCAGGTAAAGGGATATTCGGTAGACAACCGGTCTCAAGGCCGAACAGAAATGAGTTGGATTTGGATAGAAGTGGAAAAATAACTTTTAAAATATGTATAGACAGAAAAGGCAGATCCACCTATGTTGACGTTTTAAGAAGAGGAACAACCATAAGAGATAAACAAATAATCAAAAAGGCCATAGATTACGTCGGTAGATTTATATGGGAAGAAGATTATTCGGTAGCTAAAGAGCAATGTGGAAAATATACATTAAAAATTGGAAACAAGCTATAATTCGTAGTTTGGTTTGAGTTTTTTCTCTCCTTCACCTGAATAAAAGTCTGAAATATAATTTACTACCTCTTCAGGATCATCAATAATCGGCATTAGATCCAGATCCGAAGCGCTTATATTTTTCTCTTTGCCCAACATTGTGTTCTTAATCCATTCTTTTAATCCATTCCAAAAATCAGAGCCTACAAGAATAACAGGAACTCTGGATATCTTTTTTGTTTGTATTAAAGTCAGAGTCTCAAACAATTCATCCAAGGTACCAAATCCTCCAGGCATTACAACAAATGCTTGAGAATACTTGACAAACATTACTTTTCTTACAAAAAAGTATTTAAAATCGATAAGTTTGTCATTGTCAATATATTTATTTGCCTCCTGCTCAAACGGAAGATCTATATTTAAACCTATGGAAGCTCCTCCTTTTTCAAATGCACCTTTATTAGCCGCTTCCATTATGCCTGGTCCACCTCCTGTTATTATTCCGAATCCTTCTTCAACCAATCTATTTGCTATTAATTTTCCTAATTCATAATATTTGTGACCGACCTTAGTTCTTGCCGAACCGAAAATAGTAATACTTGGACGTACCATGTTCATTGTTTCAAATCCATCAACAAATTCGGAAAGAACTTTAAACATTGTCCATGAATTTTCACCTTTTATAGTTTTCCATTGTCTTTTTCCTTTCGGGATTCCATCTTTTTCAAACATAATATACTATTTAAATAAAAATATAATAACAAAAAATTTCGTTTTTTGTTGTAAAGCCTGCAAAAATACAAAGAAATTATTAATTTTAGGTAGTAAAAACTATTTAGTTTTAATAAATTTTAAACTTTAATGAATTTATTACAAATACTAATTGGCTACCATCCAATAAATACCAACGATTATCGCTAGAATACCACTGAAAATTCTGAGGTTTTTAAAAGTCGATTTATTGGAGGAATGGAAAAAATGAGAAATTTTGCCTAAAAGAAAAGCATATATTGTCATGGCTACAATAGTGCCAATAGCAAATCCAATAAGATAATTTGCAATTTCCAAGTAAGAAGTAAATCCTAAAACAGGTAAGAATAGCAAAAAATGAGCAATTCCGGCAAATCCATGTATGGTTCCTACGTAATATGCAGAAGCATTGTTTTTTAAAACTTTCTTCTTTGAACTTATTATGTCCTCTTTATGAGTGTGCAAATCCCCTTTATGATAATGTGTATATACTTTATCATTAAAATGTAAATGAAATATTTTAGTTGAAAGTTTTGAGTTAGTAGCTTTCATTATTGCCCATATACCAATTCCAATAAGAATAATACCTACAAAAAATTCACTATATCCAGATACTTTATTGACAGGTATGTAGTTTTTGAAAATAGCAAATAATAATCCTATTAATAACATACCGCTAATGTGTCCTAACCCCCAAAACATACCTATTTTCCAGGCTTTTTGTTTTTCTTCAATAGCAAAAGGAGTGACGGCTGCCAAATGATCCGGTCCTGATAAAACATGCGCCAATGCGCCGAAAAATCCCGTTAACAAAGGTAAAAAACTATGCATAGTTATATTGTTAAAATACAAATATACATTAATTATCGAAACTTAAAAATATAATTTTAAGATTATTAGATGATTATATTTTCTTGGTAAGCTAAGCAACATACCAGGATTTTGTGGAACTTTATTTAAAAGTAAAATTAAAATATCACAAAAAGATTATTTTTAAATGTTAATGACTTTATGTCCGGATTATATGTAAATTAGCTGCATTTTAAATAATTAAATTATTATTATATTAATTTTATCTATAATAACTCAAAACTTATCAAAAATTTCAGGTATTTTATCTTTATTTGTCTTATATTAGCACTTTATATTTATCAGTTATGTTAATATAATTGATTATGTGAAGTTAGTTTATTTAAAAATTTTTTTTTAATTTATGACTTTGTGAATAAACACTATTAAATAAAAGTATTTATATGTTAATTGTTTAAATCTATTTATTAATAAAATTATTTTAATATGAAAAATTCAACAGCTATTATTCTTATTTTACTGGCTTTAGTATTATTTTTTGGAGGATGCAATTCCTATAATTCATTTGTTGATAAAGATCAAAATGTTCAAACCGCTTGGTCAAAAGTTCAAAGCGCATATCAAAGAAGAGCTGATCTTATTCCAAATCTTGTTAATACCGTTAAAGGTTATGCCGATTTTGAAAAATCTACTTTAACTGAGGTAGTTAAGGCAAGGGCAAAAGCTACAAGTGTAAATGTAGATGCAAGTAAATTAACTCCGGAAACATTCAAGAAGTTTCAGGAAGCACAATCAGGACTTTCTTCGGCTTTGGGTAGATTATTGGTAACTGTAGAAAGATATCCGGATCTTAAAGCAAATCAAAATTTTCTTGAGCTGCAATCCCAGTTGGAAGGAACTGAAAATCGTATTAAAGTTGCAAGGGATAAATTCAACGAGGAGGTGAAAAACTATAATAAGGCAGTTAAGAAATTTCCGGGAAATTTATATGCGGGAGTTTTTGGTTTCAAATCAAAGCCTTATTTTGAAGCTGATAAAGGCGCTGAAAAAGCACCTGAAGTTAAATTTTAATTTAAATATTCAATATTTTAATATTTGAGAGTTATATATTTTATATGACTGATATTAGTAACTTCAATAAATATTTGAATAAAATTAATATAAAAGAAGAATTATGATTTTTTTCCCTCGAAAATTTTTGAAAAAGAAAGAAGGTGATAAGATTTTAAAAAGTATAAAAAATGCCGAGAAAAAAACATCCGGTGAAATACGGGTTCATTTTCAGAAAAAAATAAAAAAACCGGTTATAGAGGCTGCCGTCGATACGTTTTTTAGGTTGAAAATGGATGAGACAAAAGATAGGAATGGCGTTTTGTTTTTTATAGTACCAAGAAAAAAACAATTTGCCATTATTGGTGACGAAGGAATAAATAATGTTGTCCCGGATGATTTTTGGGAAGAAGTCAAATCTATCCTTGAAACTCATTTTAAAGATAAATCATGGGCGGAGGGATTAATCAAAGGAATTGAAATAACGGGAGAAAAATTAAAGAAATATTTTCCTCATGAGGAAGATGATAAAAACGAATTATCAGATGAAATATCTTATTCATAAAAAATTATTAGTTATTATATCTTTGTTGATTATTACAATCAATGTATTAGTTTCTAAAGATATTCCACAAAGGCCGCAAACTGCCGTTGTTGATTATATAGGTTTATTGAATGAAAATCAAAAGTATGAGCTTGAACATAAATTAAAAATATTTAATGATACGAGTTCTTCAGCTATTGTGGTTGTTATCGATGATAGTACGGATGGTGATGATATTTTTGATTATTCATATAGGTTAGCTTCGAAATGGGGTATAGGGAAAAAAGGCAAAGATAACGGGGTTTTAATCTATATCGCTTTTAATGACAGGAAAGTTTTTATTCAAGTAGGCAGTGGTCTTGAGGGTGTCATTCCGGATGCTGTTGCAAAAAGAATTATTGAGAATGTAATAAAACCTTCTTTTCGGGAAAAGAAATATTATGCCGGTATTGATAAAGCAACAGGCATACTTATGTCACTGGCTTCAGGTGAATTTACCGCAGATGATTATTTGGGAGATAGTTCTGATATTATAGGCATATTAATTTTATTTTTTATACTTTTTATTTTTGCTATAATAGTTATTTCAATTATACGCTGCAAAAAATCAGGTGATTGCAATGACGGAGGAGGATATTCTGGACATGGAAGATACAATTCAGGAGGCGGTTGGATTATAGGCGGAGGTAGTGGTTTCGGCGGAGGAGGAAGCAGTTTTGGTGGTGGCAGTAGTTTTGGCGGATTTGGAGGCGGAGGATTTAGTGGTGGTGGAGCCGGTGGAGGTTGGTAAAAAAAAAGCTGTCGATTGACAGCTTTTTTTTATTATGGTTACAATTTATTTTGATTATTTAGCTTGAGATTCCTTTGCTTTTTGCAATTTTTCCCTATAGAATTTTGCTTTATCCAGCATATCTTTTCTGGCATATATCTCACTTAGAGCCTGCAGTACGCCAAGATCTTGATTATTTATCGAATAAGCTTTTTCAAAATATGGGAGAGCTTTATCAAACAGACTTAACATCTGAGCTTTTAATTCATCATATTTTTTGGTTCCTGTTGCTGAAAAATCATTAGCATATTTATTGATTTCTTTAGTGTAATTAGCAGCAGAGTTGTAATATAATGCCCCTATGCTATAAGTTGCGTCAAAATTATTAGGATCTATTTCTTGCGCCTTTGTGAAATACTTCATGGCAAGATCAAAATATTCTTTTGTTTTTGCACTGTCACCTTCTTCAAAAGCTTTAGTATGTAATTGATCATAAACACTTCCTAAAGTTGTGTATACTGTAACATTGTTTGGGTCAAGTTCAATTGCTTTTTTTAATTTATCGGTTAAAACATCTAATTTTCCTTCTTTGATATAATAATTTATTTCAGCGAAAAGCAATCCGGTATCATCAGGGAATTTTTTTCTTCCTTCATCAAGATATTTTACAGCTTCATCTTTATTACCTTTTTCATTATAGATATTGTATAAAGCTTCATAAACAAAAGGTTGATCTGTACCATTCTCTACTAATTCTTTGAAAAAATGTTCAGCTTTATCTTTTTTGCCGCCATAATATGCAGCATAACCGGTATATAGTTTTTGCTCACTTCTCAATTTAGGATCTGCAAGTCTGCTATCCGCTTCTTTACCTGCATCTTTAAATAAGTGGTAAGCTTTACATGTTCTCACGAAATTATCAAAAGCACCAGAATAATTTTTATCTTGGAATTGATATGCTGCGATATTATTTAAATGATTTTCAGTCTCCTGAAGTAGTTTTAATACTTCCTTTTTATGTCTTGATTTTGTGCATTTTTCATAAGCTGTGGCTAATGCATCAAAAGCATTGATGGCAGCGTCCGGATGTTCGATTTTATAATTGGGGTCTAAAATTTTCTTTTTGACTTCATTATTAGCCAGTTCATTGAAAATTTTTCCTTTTACAATCCATACCTTTCTTTCCGATGCCATTACCGAGTCTTGTAATGCTTGATTTATTAAATCTCCGGCTTCATATAAATTCTTTTCATTTTCTCCGGGGTTGAAATAATAATTGCTTAATAACTTTTTAGCTTTCTTGTAAATTGATTTAGGACTTTGTGCATTTATCGTACCGAATGCTAAAGTCATTCCCATAAAGATTAACAATAGTTTTTTCATATTTGCTTAATTTCTGTTTTATTATAATTAATTTAAATCTACAATTTTAAGACGAAACACAATATTTAAAGTATCTTAATAAAATGTTAACGTTTTTATATTTAATCATTAAGTTCCATTATTTTAAATTTATTCTTCTTCATCAATATTTTCTTTATTATCTTTATCTCCGAAAATAACAGATATATCAGCTATTTTATCTTTTGAGTCAAGATTAATAATTTTCACTCCTTGAGTAGCTCTACCCATAACTCTTACAGAGTCAACAGGAGTTCTGATTACCACACCATTTTTAGTAGTAATAATCAATTCATCATAATCCGTGACGGTTTTTATGGCGATAAGATTGCCTGTCTTTTCAGTAATTTGCATGGTTTTAACACCTTTTCCACCTCTGTTTGTAATTCTATAGTCTTCCAGCGCAGATCTTTTACCCATCCCTTTTTCTGATAATACTAAAATGGTTTTTTCGGATTCATCACTTTTGATAATAATAAAACCGATTACGTTTGAATTTTCTTTCAGAGACATAGCTTTCACTCCTGCTGCATTCCTTCCCATAGCTCTAACTTTGGATTCAGGAAATCTGATAGCATATCCTCTGTCATTTGCTACCACAATATGATTTTCTCCATTTGTCATCCTCACTTCCAGCAATTGATCTCCTTCATTAATAGTAATAGCATTTATACCATTTGAACGAGGTCGTGAAAAAGATTTAAGACTTGTTTTTTTAATTTTTCCTTTCTTGGTTCCAAAAACAAGATATGTGTTTTTTAAGAATTCCTCATCTTTTAGATTACTGACAGGAATATAAGCTTTTACTTTATCTTCTTTAGGAATGTTTATTAGGTTCCGGATAACTCTGCCTGTACTTGTTTTCGAACCTTCCGGTATTTCAAATACTCTTAACCAGTAACAACGGCCTTTTTCTGTAAATAGCAATAAATAATCATGATTTTTTGCTATCATCATGTGTTCAATGAAATCGGATTCCCTTGTTTTTACTCCTCGTGAACCTTTACCTCCTCTGCTTTGGGGTTTGTATTCAACAATATTTGTCCTCTTGATGTATCCGAGATGAGAGATGGTTACTACAACTTTATGGTTAGGAATAATATCTTCAATATTAATTTCTCCTTCTGCAAATTCTATTTTTGTTCTTCTATCATCTCCGTATTTTTCTTTAACTTCTTCTAATTCTTCTTTTACTATTTCCTTTTGTTTATCTTCATTTTCAAGTATGAATTTTAGTTGTTCAATTGTTTTTAACAACTCATCATACTCTTCTTGAATTTTATGTATTTCCAGGCTTACCAGTTTTTGCAATCTCATATCCAGAATTGCTTTAGCCTGTATTTCAGTTAATTTAAAATTTTGTTGAAGTTTATTACTGGCTTCATCAACAGTTTTTGATGCTCTTATTGTTTTTATTACTTCATCAATATTATGTAAAGCAATTAAAAGGCCTTCAAGTATATGCGCCCTGTCTTCAGCTTTTTTTAATTCAAATTTTGTTCTTCTGACAATAACTTCAATTCTGAATTTAATAAATTCTTTAATGATTTCAATTAAATTCAGTTGGCGTGGTCTTCCATTTACCAGAACGATATTATTAACAGTATAAGAAGTTTGCAGTAAAGTGTATTTGTAAAGTTGACTTAGGATGACTTGTGCCATCGCGTCTTTTTTAACGTCAACTACTATTCTCATTCCTTTTCTGTCACTTTCATCATTTACATTGGAAATGCCCGTTATTATACCGGCATGAACCAAATCTGCTATTTTACTTACAAGATTGGCTTTATTTACCTGATATGGAATTTCCGTTATGATAATTTTTTCTTTACCTGTAATTGTTTCTTCAATTTCAGCTTTGCCTCTAACTACTATTCTTCCTTTACCAGTTTTAAAAGCATCGAGAATTCCGTCATAACCGTGAATTATACCTCCTGTTGGGAAATCGGGTCCTTTAACAAATTGCATTATTTCATCTACTGTAATGTCAGGATTGTCAACAGTAGCAATAGTACCGTCAATTATTTCAGTCAAATTATGAGGAAGCATATTGGTTGCCATTCCTACTGCAATGCCGGATGCCCCGTTGATTAAAAGATTCGGTATCCTAGATGGCATAACAGTTGGCTCTTTCAAGCTATCATCAAAATTGCCTTGAAAATCAACAGTATCTTTTTTAATATCCGCTAATATTTCTTCGGCTATTTTTGTTAGCCTTGCTTCTGTATATCTCATTGCAGCAGGACTATCACCATCCATCGAACCAAAGTTACCTTGTCCTTGAACCAAAGGATATCTCAATGACCAAGGTTGAGCCATCCTAACCATAGCATCATATACAGATGAATCACCATGAGGATGATATTTACCCAGAACCTCTCCAACTATTCTTGCAGATTTCTTATAAGGTTTGTTGTGAGATAACCCTAATTCATACATACCATAAAGTACTCTTCGATGTACCGGTTTTAATCCATCCCTGACATCAGGAAGTGCTCTTGAAACGATTACCGACATAGAGTAATCAATATAAGCAGACTTCATTTGGTCTTCTATTCTAACCGGAATTATTCTATCATTATTCTCCATATATTTCTTTACTACTTAAAAAGAACTGCAAAATTACAATTTTTTATTAAAATATTATAACTTTGGGTGTATAAAATAATTATTATACAACTTAGTGCCCGTCCATAAAACTTTTAAATTTAACTACTTTAAATACAGACCGGTTTCCATACTTTTAACTCAATAAAAAAAATTAAGTGTTATATAAAAAAAGATTAAATTGTTTCCTGAATCTATGTAGTAACTATTACTTTGTTTATTTAAAATTAACTTTTTATTAAGATTTGAGTTAAAAATTATTAATTTTGTAACTAATGTCGGTTTTTGGGACTCAATAGTATTATTAAACGAAAAATATTTAAAATGAAAAATCTATTATTATTAATTTCGATTATTATTGTTGCCACCTCGTGTAGTTCAGTTAGAAAAATGGTGGAGAAAGGGGAATATGATAAAGCTATTACATATTCAATAAGGAAGTTGCAAGGGAAGAAAAAGAAAAAACGCAAATATGTTGTGGCTTTAGAAAAGGCCTTTGCAAAAGTTACTCAAAGAGATATGAATAAAATTACATTTTTAAAAGAACAAAAAGATGGTAATTATTGGGGAGAAATATTTGATATAGTGATGAATATAGATAATCGACAAAAAAGTATATCACCTTTGTTACCTCTCAAAAGTGAGGATGGCTATCAAGCTAAGTTTAAATTTGTAAGGGTGGAGCCGTTGTTAATAGAATCTGAAAATAATGCTGCCGGTTATTTATATAAAACAGCTCAAAGATTGATTAGGGATGCTGAAAAAGGGGATAAAATAGCAGCTAGAAAAGCTTTTGGAGCATTGGATGAAATTAAAAAATACAAATCCAATTATAAAGATGTAGTCCTGTTAAAGCAAAAAGCGTATGAATTGGGACAAGATAATGTTTTAATTGATGTAAAGAATTATTCGAATATTATTCTTCCCAAGGAATTTTACAAGGATGTAAAAAATATCAATACTCAGGATTTGAACCGAATGTGGTTGAAATTTTATACTAAAGAAGATAGACCAACTGATGATTTTGATTATATTGTCAATTTGAATATTAAAGAAATTGTTATAAGTCCGGAAAGAGAAAAAGAAAGAGAATATGAGGAAACGCGAAAAGTGAAAGACGGTTTTACATACTTGTACGATAAAGATGGGAATGTTAAAAAAGATTCTCTGGGGAATGATATAAAAGAAGAAAGGTATATTATCGCTAAAGCCAAAGTATTTGAATTGTACAGGACTAAAATCGCATCCGTACGTGGAGATATTGTTATTAAAGATCTTAATAGGAAAACAAATTATAAATCGGTTCCTGTCAATGTTGATGCGGCTTTTGAATCTTATGCTTCAAGGTTTGAAGGAGATAAACGTGCTTTGTCAAAAGAAACAAAAGATAGGTTGAGATCGTATCCTGAGCCTTTTCCTCCTAATGGAGAATTGCTGATGATGGCAGTTGGGGATTTGAAAAATATGCTATTGGAGCAAATAAAGAATAAATTGAAATAAAATCAAAAATATAGTTAATAATATTAAGAGCACTTTTTCTATAGAGAAGAAGTGCTTTTTTATTAAGATACTTTTTTGTTAATACATTACTCTGGATTTTTGGTATGATTTTTGGGCATTAACATTGGGGATAAAGTGTTTTATTGAAATAGTAAATTGTATTTTATGCGGATACTATTTAAACTTAAATAATCTTTTTTAATTAGATTAATGGATTTATGATGAAAAATATATTATCGGGCTTAAAATATTTATCAATTTATTATTTGTTGTTTTTATTACAGTTTGTTTTTATAACTAGTAGTTTTGGGTTTTCAGAAAAAAAAGTTTATCCATCGCCGGATTTAGCTCCATTGTCCAGTATCTCGGTATTTACTTGGCTTGATTATGATAAAAATGGTATTAAAAGTCCAACGGAAGTGCCTGTTGGAGGAATCAGTCTTATTTTATACAATGAGCATAACAATTTGATTGCGACAGGTATAACGGATCAGAATGGCAATTATGTTTTCAGTAATATACCAAATGGGGAATACAGAATTAAATTTTCCAGATTTGCCGGATTGACGTATACATATAAGGATAAAGGGAATAATGATGACTTGGATTCCGATATAGATATTTCGGGATATTCAGACTTTTTCACTGTTAATCCAGGTACGGATTTATATAATATTACAGGTGGATATAAAGGTAATCTACAGGTATTTTTAGGTAATAATAAAGTGATTTGTGCAGGACAGGATGTGAATCTTACAGCTTTAACATATTTCGGAAAAAGTCCTTTTACATATAATTGGGATAATGGATTGGGGGAAAATCCGGATATATTAGTTTCTCCATTTACGACTACTACCTATCGTGTCACAGTGACGGATGCATGGGGTTTTAGTGCGGAAAATGAGATTACATTAAAAGTGAAAAATGGGGTTGGTGAAGAAAGAATTACAGTAATAGACGGTTTTTTTTCAGGTAGTAGTAATGGCAAATTATATCTTCAAGTTAAACAAGCTGATCCAGGTCCAAAATATTTCACGGATTATTCGGATACGGGAATAATCTCAAATTACAGAAAGGTTGGATTGACTTACTTATCAGGTTTACATTCGGCGACCTTGGAGATTAAATACGATGACGCTAGTTTTTCACATAGTAATGATATTGGCACTAGTTCGTATACAAGTTTATGTTATAATAATAATGGTGCAGGAATGAATTTGGATGTAACGAAATTTGATTATTTTAGATTTAGAGATTTGGCGATAGATCAAGGGGTTTTGGATGTTAATATCACATTGAGAGATATTAATAATAATTATACGTCAGTTGAAGAAAAACTTCCCGGATTGGGAGGTTTTGTTCTTTTTAACAAGGAAGTCTTTATCACCAAATTTGATTCTGTTAATGTTGATTTGCATCATATAGCAGAGATATGTATAGAGTTTTCTTCCATGGATATATCTATGGATTTTAAACTTGATGATATATGGTTATGCAAGTTTACGGATTGTCCGCTAAAGACAATTCCCGATAATATGGAAATGTGTTTGGGTGATACGGTGGAATTGTATGTCAATGTTGAATGTGTAGAAGCAATAAGTTACGAATGGGACCATAATCTTGGTTTTGGACAAAAACATAAAGTTTCCCCAAAAGAGACTACAACTTATTATGTTACCGCTACTGATGCTTACGGATGTACCTCTACAGATACAGTGAGAGTTGTGGTGAATCCCAAACCTGAAATATTATTGGATGATTTTGTTGAAATGTGCAAAGGCGATAGTATTGAAATCACAGCACAGGGAACAGGTGGGATTGAGCCGTATCATTATTTATGGAACACTGGCGATACTACAGCTACGATTAAAGTATCTCCTGAAGCAAGTACATTCTATTCTGTGATAGTTTCTGATGTCAACTTATGTTCATCTGACGAAAAATCTGTAAATGTAGTAGTGCATCCTGTCCCCGTAATAGATGTAACATCAACAATTGCTAATTGTGCTGAAAGTGACGGTTCTGCTACAGCTATTGCGACAGGGGGAGAACCACCATATAGTTTCGTTTGGGGTGATGGTTCTACCGGTAGTGAATTGCAAAATGTTCCGGCAGGACAGTATTATGTTACGGTTTATGATGCTAATGGATGTCAGGCTGATACTATGATTGCTGTTGCAGAGAAAGACTGCGGGCTGATAGGGGATTATGTATGGGAAGATATGAATGCCAATGGTATCCAAGAACAAAATGAACCGGCGATTAAAAATGTTGAGGTGATTCTGTATGATGGGCAAAACAGTCCTTTGGATACGACATATACAGATGATTTAGGGAATTATTATTTTTATAGTTTGCATCAGGGGCAGTATTTTGTGAAATTTATTCAACCACAAAATTATTTGCCAACAACCAAAAACGTAGGTGATGATATTTTCGATAGTGATGTAGATGAAAATACCGGTATCACGGAAATAATAGATTTGCAAAAATATGAAAAAGACAGTACGATAGATGCAGGATTTTACAGGTTTGCATCCATTGGTGATACTGTTTGGGTAGATAATAACGGCAATGATATTCAAGATTCAGGGGAAAAAGGAATTGCGGGTTTTGAAGTTCAACTTGAAGATTGCAATGGCCAATATATGGATAAGACATATACCGATTCAAAAGGAAAATATAATTTTACAGGTCTAAAACCGGGAAGTTATCGATTGAAATTTATTCTTCCGGATTCAATGAGATTTGTAAATAAAGATGCTGGCATTGATGACAGTAAAGATAGTGATGTAAATTCGGCTAGCAGCTTGACCGATTGCAAAACTTTAGTAAGTGGTGACAATTTCACTGATTTTGATGCCGGGGTATATGTGCCGGCAGAATTAGGGGATTTTGTATGGGAAGATATGAATGCAAATGGAGTGCAAGATACGGGAGAGCCGGGATTGTCTGGTGTTGAGGTAATACTGAATGATTGTCAAGGTAATCCCTTGGATACTCTTATTACCGATAGTACAGGGCATTATTTATTTGAAAATTTAAAACCGGGTGAATATACAATATCAGTAATAATTCCACAGGATTATTATTTGTCTGACGCAAATACTACCGGTGATGAATCCGATTCGGATATAGAAAGTTCGGGATATAGTATATGTGAATTTTTGGAAAGCGGAGAAAAAAATCATAGTTATGATATTGGTTTATACAGAAGAGCAAGTATTGGTGATAGAGTATGGGAAGATATGAATGCAAACGGGATACAAGATTCCGGTGAACAAGGTGTGGCAAATGCTACAGTGGAATTGTATTCTTGCGCTGATTTATTACTTGATACAAAAGTCACGGATGCATTGGGAAAATATCTTTTTGATAGTTTGAAACCGGGAGAATATAAAATAAAATTTGTTCTTCCCGATAACTATTATTTTTCTGTTCAGGATAGCACTGATGATGATAGTGATAGTGATGCTAATATTGTTACGGGTTTTACTGTATGCGAGGAATTGATAAGCGGTGAGAATAATTTCACTTATGACGCTGGTATCTATAGATATGCTAAGATAGGAGACTATATTTGGTTGGATGAAGATGGTAACGGTATACAAGATGACAATGAACCCGGATTTGAAAATGTAAAAGTTGTTCTTCAGGATTGCGAAGGAAACGATTTATCGATTCAATATTCTGATGCAGCAGGAAAATATTTGTTTGATGGACTCATACCAGGTGAATATGCTTTGAAATTTTTTGCTCCACAGGATTATTCATTTACGATACAAGATGCAGGAGAAGATGATATAGACAGTGATGTTGATTATTTGTCAGGGACTACAGTTTGTGTTGCATTGAATAGCAATGAAGATAACAGGACTTATGATGCGGGTCTTTTGTATTTTGGTTCTCTTGGAGATTATGTATGGGAAGATATGAATGGGGATGGATTGCAGCAAGCGGATGAACCGCCATTGGCGAATGTGGAATTAAAATTATATCATTGGGAAAATAATGTTTTTGTATATAAAACCAATACTTTTACCGAAGCAAACGGTAAATATTTATTTGATAAGTTGGTGCCCGGAGATTATTACCTTAAGATTATACCGCCTGAAGGATATGATGTTACTTTATCAGATAAATCTATGGATGATTCTATCGATAGTGATTTTGATCAATTTAACGGGGAAAATACTACAGAAGTTGTAAATATAGGGCCAGGTGAAGATGATTTGAGTTGGGATGCCGGATTGTATAGGTGCGCTACCATTGGAGATTTGTTATGGAGAGATCATGTTCGTGATGATGTTTATACGGTAGGAGAAGCCGGTATAAATGGCGTAACGGTAAACTTATGGAGGAATGATAATGGTAACTGGTTATTGTGGGATCAAGTTGTAACATCATATAAGCCGGCATCTACTTGTGGAGATGGTTATTGGTCATTCTGTACCAATCCGGGAGAATATTATGTCGAATTTTCCGGAATTGAAAATACAGGGATGATTCATGTTACTCCTAATGTTGGAAATGACGAAAATATTGATAGTGATATAGATGACTCAAATGGTGATAATACATCTGCTGTTTTCACCTTGACGTCAGGACAGTTTACAGACAATTTGGACGGGGGGTATTTTCCTGTTTATAACATATCCGGAACGACATGGAAAGATGAGAATGAAAATGGAGTTAGGGATTCCAATGAAGAATTATTTTCCAATATTACAGTAGAACTATACAATAATTCAGGTCTTGTCGGGACAACGGTAACGGATAATAACGGAGAATATCATTTTGAGGATTTGGTAGAGGATAATTATTATTTGTGGTTTTATTTACCTTCAAATTATATATTTACAAATCCTAATGCAGGTAATGATGATGTCGATTCCGATGTGACTGATGATAATGGAGCAAATACGACTTCTTATATTGACTTAGAAAATGATTCGCTTGGGCATGTCGATGCAGGATATATATATCAAAATCAAAACGGTTTAAAATGGAATGGAGTAGGAGGGCAAAATATCGATGACTATAATTTGATATGGTGGAATACAGCCCATGACGAATCTGTAGAGTACTATGAAGTTTTTAAAGGTTTTGGCGAAGAAGAACTTGATATGATTATAAATTCGATTAATTCAAATAAGTCTGAGGTTAATTCTTATCAGTTAAAAGACTATGATATTACCCGTGTAGGAACATACAAATACAAAATTGCTGCAGTAAAAGTTGATAGTTCAAATAATTTCAGTAATGAGATACTGGTGGATGTTAATAAAAAAGCAGGAATGAGCATATTTCCTAATCCGGTAGAAAGTGTTTTGAACTTTAAATTTGTTAGCGCAAAGGGCGATGACATATCCATTTTTATTATGGATTTAAAAGGGCAGATATTGTATAAGCAAGAATCCATACAAGTACAAGCTAATAAAAAAGTTCATCGGGAAATACAGTTGGATATGTTGAAAAATGGTATTTATGAACTTTTAGTGAAAACTTCAGGAGATAGGTATATTATGAAATTCACTAAAATATCGTTTTAAAACATGACAATAAAATAAAGATAAAGCCTAAATTATTATAATTTGGGCTTTTGTTTTGGAGTATATTTTCATTAATTATGGCATTTTCATTGAACTTGTGAGAGTAACGATTTTTTTATTTTAATCCCTAACTCTTTAGTTTTTACGTAATATGTAAATTTAGATTATGGAATAATTCTAAATTTTTCTTTGTAATTTCAAGGTTTAACCATTTTCTATTTATTTGTATTTTTTTGACATCTTTTAAAAATAGAATTATATCCTTTGGAGAAAATTTTGAGTTTAATTTTTTTTCTTTTAGCTTTAAAATTAATTTGTAGTACCAATGCATTGCTATAAAATTTACAAACATCCAGCCTTCTAATGCATCTTCATCTTGCATATATGATTTATCAGCATTTAAAATATTTTTAAATACATCTATCATACTTTCTATTTGATTGCGACTTTTGTAATTTAAGTATATGTCTTCCTGCGTAAAATTGTTTGATAAATTAGTTATAAAACTTATAGTGCCAAATCCATATTGTTTTTCAAAAAATGTTTGTTCATTATATTTTTCAGGCAAAGTTTTGCATCTTCTTAAATAATCATTTATCTCTTCAGCTCTTAAATTATCATTTCTATATGTAATAATTCTTTTTCCATTAACCTGATTTTCACTATACCAGATTATTTTTTTCTCATATAAAAAATACCCGTCATATTCTTTTAAATTATTTGTCTTGTCTGAGTTGTAATTAATCAAACTGCTATTTCTTCGCAAAGGTACTATGTATTGAAGTCCCTCTTTGTCTAATTTCTCAATATTACTTTCTGAATAAAATCCTTTATCTGCAATAATTATTGCATCATCAATATTTGCCTCATCTACACATAGTTTGAAACTACTTATATCCTTAGTTTTGCCTGACATTATCCTATAATAAAGTGGCGTTTTTGTTTTTGTTGAAAAAATAAACATTAAATTTATAATGTTATCAAATGTCCCTTTTTTCGTTTTGCTTTTTTGTGGATAGCTCATATTTTTGGAGTTACTAAACATGTCTGTTCCGTCGAATAAGATATTGTCATTTTCAATTTTAAATTCTTTGAAAAAATTCAAAATATCTTTTCTTTTTATACCGATTTCTTTTAATTTCTTGCTTATAGATGCCGATGATAAACCTACATTTTTATAAACTTCTGATAAATAACTTTTTGAAAAATGATATTGAGCATTTTTAAGAGGACTTTGAAATGCAAATCGACTATAAGACAAGGCTATAATAAATTTCCAATGCTTTGGAAAATGTTTTTGCAGAAGCTCTATGTAATTGGAAAACTCCTCTTTTATTAAAGCACTAATACCGTATTCTTTCAAATGAATATTTTCAGGAATAAAAGTTTGGCTTTTTAACTTGTGCTTTTCTGATTCAACAAACCCCTCTTCTTTTGTTATTTTTCCTAATAAGCCTAATGTTATTTTTTGAGAACGCTTTTTCTCCGGATTCCATTTGCTTGTGATTTCATACAGATAATAACGACCATTTATAAGTCTTAATTCAGTACCTTTTTTCTTGTGCTTTAAAGCCCATTGTGGATGTTTTTTAGCCATAATTAAATTTTTAAATACTACGTATATAGACAATCGCAAAATAACACAAAAAAAGTATCAAATCCAAGTAAATATGATACTTTATTAAAATAATATTACGTATTAGTCTAAAGAGTTAGGGTTTAATAAAATCAATATAATTTATAAAATTCTTTTGTGTTCTTTTTCTTTTGCTTAACTCGACGATACTATGGCATCACTTCCTGTCGGAAAAGTAAAAATCTCATCTGTTTTAAATTTGTATTCTTAAAAAAATATAATAAAAATTTATAAAATATTCAGGAATTCATATTAATTTTTTTTTATCATTTTCAATAAATTTATGATTTATAAAATCAATACTCATTTTATCAAAAATCTTTGTTTTTAAAAATTCAAGCACTTTATAGACAGACACTATTTAATGTAAAATATCGACATTATTATGAAAATTTTCAATAAATAAATAGAAAAAAATAATTTTCCTCTTGATTTTTTTAAAAAAATAGATTATACGAAATTATTTTTAAAAAATCAATGTTATAATAAATATATAAGATTTTTTTTAAATGAAATTAGTGTACATCTAAAAAGTATTTGATATTATTTATTTTAAAGGCTTTTTGGACAGACATTATTGAGAGGAAAATTTAATTCAATGCGTCAATTAAAGATTGAAAATAAAATAACTAATCGGGAAAGCGTATCACTGGATAGATATTTGAGTGATATAAGCAAACTTGAGCTTCTGACACCTGAGGAAGAGGCTGAATTGGCTTTTCGTATTAGAAATGGAGATGAGGAAGCATTGGATAAATTGACAAAATCTAATCTAAGGTTTGTAGTTTCAGTAGCTAAACAATATCAAAATCAAGGTTTATCCTTAAGCGATTTGATAAATGAAGGTAATGTCGGGCTTATTAAGGCAGCTAAAAGATTTGATGAGACAAAGGGATTTAAATTTATTTCGTATGCTGTTTGGTGGATAAGACAATCAATATTACAAGCAATTGTCGAATATAGCAGGATAGTAAGATTACCCGTGAATAAAGTTACCACTTTTAATAAAGTTCAACAGGCATATTCATCTTTTATACAGGAGTTTGAAAGAGAACCAAGTAATGAAGAGTTGGCTGAAATACTGGATATGACTCCTAAACAAGTAAATGATATATTAAGTATTGGTAATAAGCATGTTTCTTTTGATGCTCCTGTTTCTAATGAAGGTAGTGATGCTACATTGATTGATTTTTATATACAATCGGATTATGAAGAGACGGATAAAAAACTTATTAAAGAATCATTATTTGAAGATGTAGATATTAATTTATCAATTCTTAGTCCAAGGGAAAAGGAAATACTAAAAGCATATTACGGCTTGGGAGATTCACAGGAAATGAATCTTGAAGAAATCGGAAGTATGTTCAATTTAACAAGGGAGAGAGTAAGGCAAATAAAAGAAAGAGCAATCAGAAAACTACGTAAATCCTATAAAAGAGGTGTTTTAAAAAAATAGTTACCTGTATTTATTTTTTCAACTCACTGAAACTATGGTATTAAATCATTTCGGTACAGTAAATATCTCATCTGTTTAAATTTTTTACTTTTTATAAAAACATTATAAACATTTACAATACATTCTGGAGTACGTATTGATTTTTTCAATTATTTTTAGCAAATTCAGACCAACTGGCTCGTTGGGAATTAACGTGACCCCAAAATTAATAAAAACATTTTATTAAAAATATTTTAACTTTTGTCATTCTCAATTCTCAATTCTCAATTCTCAATTATTAGTCTTATATTCAAGCTGTTATTATAATTAGACACTATCTGGGTTTTAATGAAATAACAGGACAAATCATTTCTTCCATGGATATTCCACCATGTTGAAAAGTATCATTATACAACCTGTTGTAATAATTATAGTTATTAGGATATAAAAAATAATAGTCCTCTTTAGCAAAAATGAACCTTGAACTTACATAAGGAGTAGGTAGCCCGGCTTTCTCAGGCTTGTCAATTAAAAATACGTTTTTACTGTTAAATTGCAGGTTTTTTCCCGTTTTATATCTTAAGTTTGTAGTGGTTTCTTTATCTCCTATTACTTTTGAGGGTCTTTTTACCCTGATGGTTCCATGGTCAGTTGTAATTATAACTTTTATGTTTTTATTACTTAAATATTTTAATGTTTCAAACAAGGGAGAGTTTTTAAACCATGATAGAGTCAGTGACCTGTATGCTTTTTCATCACTTGCCAAAGCTTTTAATACATCCATTTCGGTTCTGGCATGAGAGAGCATGTCAATGAAATTATAAACTAAAACCGTAAGGTCAAAATTTAAAATATTGCTTGCATTTTCATATACTTGTTTTGCTACTTTTGTGTTCAAAATCTTAACATATTGATGTTTTATGTTTTTTCTGAATATTCTTTTAATTTGTTCATTTAATAAATCTTCTTCATGGGAATTTTTCCCTCCTTCTTCAAAATCATTTACCCACCACTCGGGATATAACTTAGCAATTTCTCCCGGCATTAATCCGGCAAAAATAGAATTTCTGCTATATTGTGTAGTTGTGGGAAGAATACTGAAAAAAGCATTTTCGCTTTCTTTCCTATAGTATTGGAGAATTAACGGTTCAAGTATTTTCCATTGGTCAAATCTTAAATTATCAAGTAAAAACATAACTGTTGGAACTTTATCTTCCATTTTCGGAAATACATATTTCTGCATCAATTCATGTGATTGAATAGGTTTGTCCTCATTTTTTTCTGTCCACTTAAGATAATTTTTTGAGATGAATTTTGAAAATTCGGAGTTTGCTTCATTTTTTTGCATTGAAAGAATGTCGGACATTTCCACAACATCACTATTGTCTAATTTTATTTCCCATTTCACCAGTTTTAAATAAGTTGACACCCAATCTTTGTAATCCATTCCACTACCTATATTCATGAGCATTGTCCTGAATTCTTGCTGGTAATCTGATGCTGTTTTTTCTTTAATCAATCTATTATTGTCAATGATTTTTTTCAGACTTAATAAGATTTGATTGGGATTAACCGGTTTTATCAGATAATCATCGATTTGCGACCCTATAGCTTCCTCCATGATATTTTCTGTTTCATTTTTGGTAATCATTACAACAGGAATAATAGGTCTTATTTCTTTTATTTTCTCAAGTGTCTCAAGTCCTGTTAATCCAGGCATGGATTCATCAAGAAATACTATATCAATATCTTCATTTTTTTTAAGAATATCAATTGCATCATAACCATTACTTATTGTTATGACATTATATCCTTTTTTATTTAAAAAAAATAATTGAGGTTTGAGAGTATCAATTTCATCATCGACCCATAAGATTTTTATTTCAGCCATTTTTTATATTTATATATAGTTTAATAATTACCGGATTTCAGTAGTTCCTGACCAATAAAAGACGATAATTTATTCCAAAAGCACTAAATCGAACAGTTACCTCGCTTTTTATTTTGAAAGAACAATAAACTTAACGATATTTGTATAACATATATTTTCATTTATGAATAAAAAGAAAATTTTTAATGATCCTTTGTATGGATTAATAGGTTTTGATCATGAAATCATCTACAAACTAATTGACCATCCATATTTTCAGAGATTAAGAAGGATAAAACAAATGGGATTGGCTGATTATGTATATCCTAGCGCTAATCATACTAGATTTTCACATAGTCTTGGAGCATTGCATTTGATGAAAAAGTCAATAGAGACATTAAAATGGAAAGGAATTAAAATTACCGATGAAGAATACAAAGCTGCTAGTATTAGTATTTTACTCCATGATATTGGTCACTCTCCATTTTCCCATTCTTTGGAAAAAGTGTTTTTGCCTCTGGAACATGAAAATATTTCTCTGAGATTGATGTATAGATTGAATGATGAGTTTAAGGGGGAACTTGATATGGCTATAAGAATGTTTTTAGGCAAATACAATAGACATTTTTTCCATCAGTTGGTATCAGGACAGGTTGATGTTGATAGACTTGATTATTTGACTAGGGATAGCTTTTTTACAGGAGTAGCAGAAGGCGTGATAGGATATGACAGGATTATTAAAATGTTTAATGTTGTTGATGACAAATTGGTTATAGAAGAAAAAGGAGTTTATTCAATAGAAAAATTTTTAATAGCTAGAAAAATCATGTATTGGCAAGTGTATATGCACAAAACGTCTATAGTTGCAGATAGAATGTTGAATATATTATTGAAATATACAATTAATGAAGCAAATAATCAAGATTTTGCATTATTACCTGAAAGTTTAAGGGTTTTTAAGGAGATGAATGATTTTGACAAAGGAATTGACCTATTTATGAAGATTGATGATTCGGATATTATTTTTTCGTTGAAAAAATTGGCAAATTCTAAAGATCAATTAATTTATTTTCTTGCTAACGGGTTGCTTAAAAGAAAGTTGATGAAAATTATTTTAAAAGATACAAAAATTAATAAAGAATATATAGAAACTATTCGCACGGGAAATAAAGCAATTGGTGATTTGGATGATAAAACCAAAGAAAGACTTTTTATAATGGGTACTGAAAGCAATGATATATATAGAAGTAACGTTGGAGAAGAGATATTGATTTTATCAAAAAACGGTAATTTAAAGCCGGTTAGTAACTATATTCCTTTTCTTTCAAGCAATTATAAAAGTGTTAAATATTTTGGTATTTATGTTTAGTATACATATCTTTGCAAATATTATTATTTTATAAATTTAAACTGATTTGATTATGAAAAAAAATACTCTATTATTTTCACTACTATTAGTGTTTACCGCAAATATGGCTTTTGCTCAACCGGAAAAAGACTTCAAAAATTTTGAATCCGGAAAATGTTATGCAAAATGCTATACACCTACTACTTATGAGAAAATGAATGTGCCTGTAACAATTAAGGCGGCTTCTATGAGAGTGGAGTTTACTCCTGCTGCTTTTGCCGATGGTTCCGAGAAAATTCTGGAAAAAGAGGGAAGAAAAGATTATTCACCCGTAGCTGCAAAATTTGAGAAAGCTTCTAAGAAAGTCCTTGTAAAAGATAGCTATAAGGTTATAAAAGTCATTCCGGCTAAATTTGAGAAAGTGACGGAAAAACAACTTGTAAAAGAAGCTTATAAAGTAGCAAAAGTTATTCCTGCAACTTATAAAACCGAAACATTTCAAAAAGAAATTAAGCCGGGATATACGGTTTATGAGAAAAAACCTGTTCCTTACACAACTGTTGCTGAGAAAATTGAAGTTTCTCCAAAATCTACAAAAATTGTTCATAAAAGATCAGGTAATGATTGTCAGTCTGCAAATCCTGATGACTGTATTATTGTTTGCAAGATAGATATTCCTGCTCAATATAAGATAATATATAAAAAAGTTAAGGGAACTTGTGAAGACGGATGGATGTTGAAAGGAGATGATTGTGTGAAAACAACAAAAATAGAACCTGTTTATAAAACTTATAAAAAGAAAGTTATAGATACTCCTTCAAAAGTGGTATATACTGAAGTTCCTGAAGTTTATAAAACCCGAACATATTTAAAACTGGTTGAAGATGCAAGAGTGGAAGAACAAGTTATTCCTGCTGTATATAAAGATTGGGAATATGATAAACTGGTAGCGGATGCAACGGCTACGGAAACGGTTGTTCCTGATAAATATACAAATCGCTCCTTTAAAACATTGGCGTCCGATGCATCGATGAAAGAAATTGATGTACCTGCAGAGATTATAAACGTTGCAAAAACTAAAATACTTGAGTTAGGTAGATATTCAGATGAATATAGAGAGGTGAAATGTGAATTGTTGGATTATAATTTGTTGCCGATTAATTGGGGCTTCAATAGTTCAAAATTAGATAAAAAAGCAAAAAAAATAATAGATGATAAACTTCTTCCGTTATTGAAAGCAGGGCATAGAATCGAAATAGTTTCTCATACAGATTCCAGAGGTTCGGATTCATACAATATGGCTTTGTCAGAAAGAAGGGCAAAGGCAGTGGTTAATTATTTAATATCTAAAGGAATCAGCTCTGAAATGTTGGAAGCTAAAGGATTTGGAGAGACTATGTTGAAAAACAATTGCTCAAATGGTGTACCTTGTACGGAAGAACAGCATTTGCAAAACAGAAGAACTGAATTTAGAATTCTAAATTAATACATAGAAGAAAATTTTTTAAATATAAAGGCCTCTTTTCATTAAGAGGCTTTTTTATTAAAAAAAAATAATAATTTCTTAAGAATTTAGTAACTTCGTGATATTTTTAAATTTAAATGGTATTTATAACTGCATAGTTGATTATATTGAGTTGAAAATTTATTTTTTATTTCAATGTATCGGCTGATGAGTAAATCTTAAATTAATATTTCAAAAGAACTTCGTCTGAGTACTAATATGTATTTTAAATAAAATTTTTATAGGTTGAGGCAAAAAATTAAATAATAAAAATATGATAATGAATTCAAAATATTTGATAGTTTTATTTTTATTAATATTTCTTATTGGTTTGAACTCTTGTGTTTCAAAAAAAGAAATAACATATTTTCAAGATTCGGAAAAAGATACTGTTTTGATTACAAATCAAAAATATAATATCGTTTTTCATCCCGGTGATATTATTACTATTACAGTATCTGCATCGGATTTGGAATCGGTTAGACCTTTTAATATGCCTGTTGTTAGTTTTAATGCAGCAGACGGTAGGCTTTCAGGAGCTCAAAGATTGCAGGATTATCTTATTGACGTGAGAGGAGATATTGATTTTCCTGTATTGGGGAAAATTCATATGGCAGGATTGACAAGAAATGAAGCAACTGAAATACTTGTGAAAAAGCTAAAAGAGTATATAGAGAAGCCTATTGTGAATATAAGGTTGACTAATTTTAAAATTACAGTATTAGGAGAAGTTAAGCGTCCGGGAACCTATGTCGTCCAAAATGAACGTATTACCTTGCCGGAAGCTTTGGGGCTGGCCGGCGATATGACAATATCGGGCAAACGTGACAATGTATTAGTGATTAGGGATATAGGGGGAGAACAGTATAAATATAGAGTGAATTTAACAAATGATGATGTATTTCTATCTCCTGTATATTTTTTAGCACAAAATGATGTAATATATGTAGAACCTAACAAAGCCTTAATCAGAGATTCTTCTTTTGGTAAGAGTACCTCAATTGCTTTTTCGGTTGTTTCCTCTCTTGTTTCTTTAGGCTTATTAATTGTATCGATTATTTCGATATCTAAATAGATTTTTTATATTGAAAAAATAGTTAAATAATTATGGAATTTGAATTTAATAATAATCCTTTAAATCAAAATACGGATGATGAAATAAACATCAGAGAGTTATTGGATAAGTATCTAAGGTTTTGGCCGTGGTTTATTCTTAGTTTGCTGATTTTCTTAGGGGGAGCCTATCTTTATCTTAGATATGCTTTACCTATTTATGAAGCAAATGCGTCTATTTTGATTAAGGATAAAAAATCCGATGGTATCGGGTCTGAATTATCTGCTTTTGAAGATATCGGAATTGCAACCGGAGGAAATAGAAATGCCGTAAATCAAATTTATATCCTAAAATCAAATATCTTGCTGGAGAAAGTTGTGGAAGATTTGGATTTGAATATTTCATATTTGAATCTGGGAACCTATAGAAAAAGATTTGGATTAAAAGAAATTCCACTTTATAAAGATGCGCCCGTCGATATGAATTATTTAATTACCGATTCATTATTTAACCTTGTTGATACTACGTTTTATGTTAAAATAAAATCCGAAAATACTTTGTTGCTTTACAATGAGGAAAAAGGCGACACTATTAAAGTTGATTTAGGTCAGATAGTAAAATTGTCATTTGGAGATGTGATTTTTACTCCGGGGAAGAGCTATAGCAGTAACATTGGACGGGATTATAAAATAGTTATTAAACCGGTTGAAATCATGGCACGTAGCCTTAAATCAAGAATCAATGTTCAAAAAGCCGAAGAAAGAACAAAAGTTTTAACTTTGAATATCAAAGATGCAAATGCACGGAAAGCTATAGATATTCTTAATAATTTGATTTACCAACATCAGCAGGATGCTATAAATGATAAAAACAAAGTATCAAATAATACGCTAAATTTTATCGAAGAACGCCTTAAGGTTATAAAAGAGGAATTGAATAAGCTGGATAACAGCATGGCCTCTTTTAAAAGTTCTAATAGTTTGACAGATCTGGCTGCGGAATCAAATATATTTCTTCAAAATATTACTGAGTCAACCAAGAAAGTAAGTGAAATAAATACTCAGATTACTCTTGTCGATTTTATTATAGATTATCTTAAAACCCATAAGGACAAATCGGATCTCGTCCCTTCAAATTTGGGAATTTCTGCTCCTGCAATAGAAAATTTGATAAATAATTTCAATGAATTGGTATTGTTGAGAAATAAATTGCTTAAAAACGGATCAACATTAAAAAACCCCTCAATAGTTAATCTTGATGCTCAAATAGAAAATTTGAGGAATAATTTGAATGCCAGTCTTTTAACATTTAGAAATTCCCTTAAGATAACGCTTGAGGATATGCATCAGGAAACTCAGGATTTTAAATCCAGGATTAAGTCTATCCCTAAACAATCTCTTAGACTTGCGGTTATTGAGAGAAGAAGAAAAATTGTAGAGGATCTCTATTTATATCTTCTTCAGAAACGAGAAGAAACAGCTATCCAAAAATCAATTACCGTTAGCAATTCCAAAATTTTAGATAGAGCCTATAGTTCCGGTGGACCGGTAAGTCCAAAATCAAAGATTATCTATCTCATAGGATTGCTTTTGGGATTTGCATTTCCGGTTATTATATTATATATTTTGGAACTTCTTGATGTAAAGGTTCATACTAAAAAAGATTTGGATAAAATACCTGTACCGTTTATAGGGGAAATACCCGAAATATCATCTAAAAAATATCTTGTTGCACCAGAAAAAAATACAAATGTATCCGAAGCATTCAGGTTGTTAAGAACCAATGTTAACTTTATGCTGCGACAAAAAAAGGATAAAGGTAATACCATTTTAATTACTTCAACTATTAATAAGGAAGGAAAAACATTTGTTGCTGTTAATCTGGCAGCTTCATTAGCTTTGACTGGTAAAAAAGTGTTACTGTTAGGAATGGATTTGAGGGTGCCTAAGATCAATAAATATCTTGGTTTGGAAACACATACCGGAATTACTAATTTCCTTATTGATCCCGATTATGATATTGAAAGAGCGATAATTCATTCTAACAAAGTTGAAAATCTGGATATTTTAACCTCCGGTGAAATACCTCCGAATCCTGCAGAAGTTTTAATGAGGGATTCAGTTAAAATTCTTTTTGAAAAATTGAAAGATCAATATGATTTTATTATTGTTGATTCTGCTCCGGTAGGAATGGTCTCCGATACATTGTTATTGAACGATTATGTCGATATGACTATCTACGTCGTAAAAGCAAATTATTTGGATAAAAGAATGCTGAATATTGCTGAAATGTTATATAATGATCATAGATTGCCTGAAATGGGGCTGCTTTTGAATGGGACTAATTATAAAAAAGGATACGGATACGGATATGGCTACGGATATGGATACGGATACGGATATGGAAGAGAAAAGAAAAAGCCTTGGTGGAAATTCTTTTGATAATATAGCTTTTTACAATAATGAATAGTAAAATAATAGCCGTAGATTTTGATGGAACCATAGTTGAAGACAAATATCCTTCGATAGGGAAACCGATGATGTATGCTTTTGAATCTTTAAAAATGTTGCAAGCTGATGGGTACAGACTTGTGTTGTGGACTTTTCGTTCAGGAGAAAAGCTCGATGAAGCTATAGAATTTTGCAGAAAAAATGGTGTTGAATTTTATGCTGTAAATAAAAACTATCCGGAAGAAGATTATTCACCTCAAATTCCAAGGAAAATCAAAGCTGATATTTTTATTGACGATCGTAATGTTGGTGGTTTTCCCGGCTGGGGAAAAATTTATCAGATTATTTCCGGTCAGGATGTTCTATATAGTTTGGATAATAGAAAACCCGGGATTTTTTCGATTTTCAAAAAGAAAAAATAGTAATACCGATATGAAATTTATTTACTTAGTACTATTAAGTTTTGTGTTTTTTCATGGTGATTCTCAAGAAATTCCCGTACATGTTTCCGAAACGAATATTTATGATTTTTTGGATGAACTGGCAAATGAAAGTATAATTGACCTTAATAGTGTTGTTAAACCTTATTCTGACTTGTATGTTTTTCAATGTCTGAAAAAAGCAAATAATAAAAGGGATAAACTGAATACAAGACAAAAAAAAGAACTTAATTTCTATTTGTCGGAATTCTCATATTTAGACAACTATATGCTAAATTATTTTGATATTCCGTTGATAAGTAATGTTTTGGATAAATGGCATTTAGGTATTCTCCCCCCTGAATTTAATTATAGGGATTCGTTGTTTTATATGTCTATTAGGCCTATTTGGGGAATTCAGTATCTTAAAAATAATAAAGGCTTGAATTTTCACCGGTGGGGTGGTGCTGCCTTTAAAATGATAGTAGGAAATAATTTTAGCGCTTGGGCGAGTCTTAGAGATAACAATGTTTCTGCAATTCTTTCCAATAAAATATATTTCACTCGAGATGAAGGAGGAAATTATAAAGGAAGAAAAGCAGGAGGGGGTGATTATAGTGAAATGAGAGGAGGAATAGCTTATTCTTGGAATTGGGGTTCGGTAAGTCTGGTGAAAGACCATTTGCAATGGGGAAACAATTATAACGGAGCTAATATTTTTTCTTCCAAACCACCCTCGATAGCACAACTGAAACTTCATATAAAACCTGTTAAATGGTTTGATTTTAATTACTTTCATGGGTGGTTGGTGTCAAATGTTATAGATAGTATTCGTTCATATACTACAAGCAATGGGAACAGACGTGATGTTATGCATCCAAAATATATTGCTGCAAATATGTTCACAGTAACACCTTTTAGAAAAATAAATTTTTCATTTGGAAATTCGATTGTTTATAGTGATATGAATCCTCATCCCGCATATTTGATACCTTTTTTATTTTATAAACCGGTTGATCATTGGCTAAATTCAACGGATAGTGCCGGAAAAGGTGTAGGACAAAATTCCCAAATGTTTATGGATATTAGTATCCGAAGATTAAAACATTTTCATTTTTACGGGACATTATTTATTGATGAACTAAAATTAGCCAGGATTAAAGAACCCGGTAAATATAATCCTTTCGGCTATAAAGTTGGAGTAAAAAACAGCGGTAGTTTACTTGATAATCTTTATTTTATTGCCGAATATACAAGAACGCGTCCAATTGTTTATGAGCACTACATTAGTACTACGACATTTGAAACAAGTGGATATAATATGGGACATTATTTAAGATCCAATTCCGATGAATTGTTTTTTGTCATAGGTTATAAACCCTTATCACGATTTTTAATAAAAGGGGAATATACTCATGCACGACATGGGAAATCATACCAATATAATCATGGAAATGTCGCAATAACTTATCCGTTTATGAAACAGGTATTATGGGAAAATACATCTTTTAGTTTTTTATTGCAATATGAATTTGCATATAATTGTTTTTTTAAAGCAGGATATCAATATAACAAAGCACAAGGACAGGATATGAAAATATTCACACCTGAATTTTATCAGGGTGAAAATCATACGTTTAATTTCGGATTTAATTTAGGGTTTTAAACCCAAGTTTATTGCTTCTAAAAGACACTATTTGATAAAGAAAATCTTTAAGGCAATCGCTTCCGGTTCATCAAAACTTGTTTTTCCGGTACTATAGACTATGTACACTCCGGATCCTACTCTATTGCCGTGAAGATCTTTTCCATTCCAAATAGCCTGACCTCCCAGTGCTTTTGTCTCAAATACTAAACTGCCAGTAATATCAACGATTTTTACGTTAGCATCCCTGGCCAATCCTTTAATAGCAATAGCACCGGAATAATCAGGAGGAACAGGATTTGGGAAAACATATGCAGCTGAACTGTTTCTGATCTTTCCTTCAGTTGTTTTGGTTTTGAAACTGAGAACTCCCTTACTGGTACCGATAATCATTTCTCCCGTATTTCCATTGTATGCCAAAGACGTGATTATGTTGGCAAATAAGGGACTATTGTCAACAGTAAAATGCATAATCTCATCTTCACCGCTTGATGATAATACATATAACCCACTGGTACTTCCAATCCATTTTCTATTGGCTCCGTCAATTTCAATGCTAGTAATATTCACTTTGTCCAAAACATAAGCAGGTATGCCTTCCAATACGGTTTTTTTTCTTGTTGGCGTACAGTTACCCTCAAAAATACCACTTGTACATTCAAAAACTATAGGCCCCTGGTCAGTGCCGACCCAAACATTTCCATCCAAATCGGTTTTAAGAGCAGTTACATTATTTGAAATCATATTTTCCATATTTGATTTGGTTATGGATATTTGTCTGTCATCGGTATAATCATTGATTGTATTATTATTATCATATACTATGATACCGTTATTTACCACTTTCAACCATTTATAGTTGTTATTATCAACTGTGATTTCAGCTACTTGGTTTGTCCCGTTCCGGAGTTCAAATGAAAACCAGTCTCCTTCCTTTGTGTAAACTACTAGTGGTTTCAATGATAGGAAATTTGTAATCCATAGGTTATTATCACTGTCAAATTGCATATCTGCAATTCTTGTTCTTAAATAGTCTCCTTGTGCTACACCTAATGCGGAATTTGTATTGTCCCATAGCTTTGTTGAATTATCCTCAGTATTCAATTCTACCAGTCCACCCCAAAATGTACCTGCATAAACGGTTTTACCATCTTTGGCAGGTTCTATTGTGAGAAAATTACTGAGATTGTTTTGTGCTATTACGGGCAACGAATATTCGTGGTAATTAATCCAATTTTCTCCGTTGAATATATAGAATCCACTTCTTGTATGGGCATAAGTATAATTGATTTTATTTGCTCCTCCAGAAGCGATATATATATTATTATTCATTGTTTCAATATCTGCGCATTCATAAGATTGTGGTCCATCTATGTAAATAGTATTACATTCACTATCAATATTTTGAGACCATTTCAAATTGGACCATAAATCTGCATACCAAACCCGCCCTGTCTCATCGATAATAACATCACTTACGTATGACAAACAACCTTCTTTTTGTATTAAATTGTTTGTTTTATCTATGAAATTAACCATGCTTTTATTGATGTCCGGATTTGTTTCTCCGATTATCAGGTAGTTTTCGGAAGAGTTTAAAAATTGTATTTGATAGTCACTATCATTGTGATAAATCGTATCGTAATTTTGATTATCTGGTAGGGTCAAAATATCGTTTTCTGTTCTAAAATATAATTTATTTTTAAATTCAACCAAATCATTACACACACCGTTAAATATTTTTTCCCATTGCAATATATCTGCAGGATTACCATTTGATTTGAAATCATATTTATATATTCCGTCATCACTACCCATATAAAGAATATCATTTACTTGCAGTACGGAATTGATGTTGAATTCCGTAAAACATGTGAAGCCGAATTCAAAAGTTTCCAAATCAAATTGACTAATGCCAAAATCATAAGCAAAATATGCGTATTTCTGATTGGCAATGATTAAATCATTAATTTTTTTATGTCCTAGTATTGAAAGATTATTTTTTATATCAGGGATGTTGTAAGTACCATCGTCCGTGATGATATCTATATTGCCATTACTGTATATCACAATTAATTGATTGTTGAATGAATCGTAACGGTGCGCAGCTATCTCAACGTCATTAAGATAATTTGTTTTATCATATAAATTTATTGAAAAATCTTCTTTGTCTATTGAAAACATGGAAATATTTGTAGAGCAAAAAATTTTATTTTTTGTTTCGGAAATTTTCACAGTGTTTTTAAATGGTAAATATGCTTTCCATTCCCCAAATTTCAAATGACTTTGTGCATTAATTTCGAAAAAATATAAGAAAACAATAACAATTAAGAGTATTTTTTTCATTAAAATATAGTTTAGATTGAAAAATACTAATTATAATTATTCAGGCATAGAGTTTTTTTCTTAAAATGATTACCTGAGTAGTTACAATTTTGCAATGATTTATTAAATCAAATATATTTATAAACAAAAAACTTTGTGTATTTATTGCTTGAGAAAAGGGAAAAGATTGATTCTTTATGGATTATAAAAAAGGGATACTTTATCATTAAGGTATCCCTTTATTTAAAAACATTATTAGAAAAAGCTATTTTTTATAATTTTCAGGAAACATTTCTATTTGAATCATATTGTTTTTATTCAAATATTTTATTGCTGCTTTTTTAATGGAATCTTTAGTCAATTTCGAAATTCTTTTTTCTAAAGTTTCCATCTTGATTTCTGAAAAATCCAAATTATCTTGAACTATTGATTTCATTTTATTTAACCAATATCTGTTTTCTTTTAGATTTTTTACTTTGGATTGTTTTTGAGTTTCGGTAACTTTAGTCATTACCTCATCATCAGGCCCTTCCGTTTGCAATTTATTGATAACTTGAAAAGCCGCATCAACGAGATTTTGGGTATTGTCAGGGTCACTGTTAAAGGAAATATTAATAATATACCTTTCTCTTGGCTCATTTGATGCATATCCGTAAACTCTTACTCCATATACTCCTCCTTTATCTTCACGAAGCGATTCCCTCAATTTTATTTTCAAAACATCCACCAAGGAGTTTAAAACATATTCATTGTCCTTGTTCCATGCAAAATCACCATGAAATGTAATATCAACATAAGTTTTGGGAGCTTCGCCATAATAAATGGTTTTTTTAACAACTCCGGGTTTTAAATTTATATTACGATCTATCCAGTTTTCTTTTCTTCCATTTGAAGGTAAATTTCCCAGATATTTTTGTATATAATTTGTTATTTTTTCTTCATCAAAATTTCCTACAAAAAAGAATTTGAAATCGCCGGCATCACCGAATCTGTTTTTATAGATATTATATAAATTATCAAGATTCAAGCTATTTATTTCTTCTGCCGTAGGAAAGCCACCAACTCTGGGGTTATTGTCATATTTAATTTTATTGCTTTCGTTGATGAAATAATATTGTGGATTTTTTAGTAAATTACCATATAGACCTGTATTTCTTGTGACAAAGGACTTAAATGCATCCATATCCTTGCGCGGTGCCGTGAAATATAAATTTATCATTTGAAACATTGTTTCCATATCTTCAATAGATGCATCTCCTTGTATGTTTTCATATAATGAATAAATACCGGGTTGTACGGATACTTGTTTGCCTGTCAGTAATTTATCCAATTGAGTATTGCTGAAATCCGAAAGTCCCATTTCATTGATTACTCTTGATGCCCACCTAGCGTCATTATAATCTTTGATATCATACAAAGAAGTTCCTCCCGGACTATATGCTGTAAATTTAACTTCGTTGTTTTTAAAATTTGTTCTTTTTAGATAAACTTCAATTCCGTTTTGGAGTATCAACTTCTTTATTCCGTATTCAT
>JALSPW010000068.1 GCA_026985735.1 Saprospiraceae bacterium | reverse complement strand
TACCGGTAATGTCAAAGATGCCGATACCGGAGAGCCTCTGATATGTGCTACGATTATGGAAATGAATACCAATAATGGTGTTGTTTCCGACTTGGACGGAAATTTTACTATTAGAGTAAAATCTCCGGATGCGAAATTAAAAATAACCTATGTCGGTTATGCTGACGTAGTGATGTCTTTAGATGGAAAAACTTATTTGGAAGTGGTTTTATCTCCCGGAACTCAATTGCAAGATGTAGTGGTTACTGCTTTAGGTATTTCAAGGGAAAAGAAATCACTTGGATATGCGGTAACGGAATTGAAAGGAGATGATGTTACAAATTCAAAGGAATCGAATGTTATTGACGGACTTGCCGGAAGGGTTCCGGGTTTGGTTTTGACTAAATCTGCAGCTGGACCGGGATCAAGTACCAGAGTTGTTATTCGGGGGAATGCTTCCCTTACAGGAAATAATCAACCTCTGTATGTAGTAGATGGTATTCCTGTTGATAATTCAGGATTTGGATCTGCTAACGGAAATGGAACTGCCAATTATTTGAGAGTTGATTACGGTAGTGGTATCTCGGATATAAATCCTGATGATATAGAGTCAATATCAGTATTGAAAGGACCAAATGCAGCTGCTCTATACGGATCAAGAGCTTCAAACGGGGTAATACTGATAAATACAAAAAAAGGATCTAAAAACAAGGGATTGGGTGTTACTTATTCAGCTCATTATTCAACGGAAAATCCATTAATGCTTCCTGAATATCAAAACAAATATGGTCAAGGTTCAAACGGTACCATCGATCCGGATAATTTAAAAAGCGAATCTTCATCATGGGGTCCGGAAATGGACGGTTCAAGCCGGCCTTACTGGTTAGGTGAAGACAAAGCTTATAGTCCTCAACCGGACAATGTAAAGAATTTCTTCAGGACTGGCAACAACCTTGTAAATACATTGGCTTTTAACGGAGGTAATGACAAGGCAACATTTAGATTTTCTTATTCCAATAGCAAAATAAATTCGATTCTTGAAAATTCAGGTTTGACTAGAAATAATTTCAACCTGAGAGGTTCTGTTAATTTAACAGATAAACTGTCTGTTGATTCTAAAGTTACATATTTTCTTCAGGATGCTAAAAACAGGCCAGGTCAGGGTACGGAAGGTATCATGGCATATCTTTATACAATGCCCAGAAATGTATCCATTGAAGATGTTAAAAACAATTATAAGAGTCCGGAAGGAAACTCTCAGTCATATAATATTTTGGGCTCTAATCCTTATTGGATATTGTATGAGGATTTAAATAATGACAGAAAGTCAAGATTGCAGGGATTTGTGAAAACCACCTATAAATTTACAAATCATCTTTCTGCTTTCGCAAGGGTTGGAACGGATTATATAGATCAAAATATTGAAACTGTCAATGCTCACGGGCATTGGTATTTTCCAGCTGGAAGGTTCAATTATAGAGATTATAAAGTATCTGAAACAAATGCGGATTTCTTGTTTATGTATGATAATAAGTTAACGGAAGATATTGGATTGAACATGAATTTAGGAGGAAATCATCGCTATGTTACAGCAACAAGTCAAGGTGTGAGAGGAGAAGAGTTTAAAATTCCGGATAAAGCTACTGTTAATAGTGCAGTAAGGACATATCCGTTTTATAATCCGGTCAGTGAAAAAATAGTAAATTCGTTGTATGGTCAAGCAAGTTTTTCATATAAAAACTTCTTGTATGCGGATTTGACTGCCAGAAATGACTGGTCATCCACATTGCCTCCGGATAACTGGTCTTATTTTTATCCTTCTGCCAGTTTGTCATTGGTATTGAGTGAACTTATGGATCTCAAATCATTGGATTTTGCAAAACTTAGATTTAGCTGGGCAAAAGTAGGTAGTGATACCGATCCTTATAAATTGAAAAATGCTTTCCAATTAGCAAATGAAGATTATTTGGGACAAACCATATTGGTACCACAGTCTGTTCAATTGAATCCCAAATTGAAACCCGAACAAACCAGTTCTATCGAATTTGGTCTGGAATTCAAAATGTTCAAAAACAGACTATTTGGAGACATATCATATTATAATAACAATACTTATGATTTAATCACAACAGTACCGGTTCCTCCTTTGACAGGTTATTCCTCAAAATTTGCCAATGTTGGTAATATGAACAATAAAGGAATTGAAGTATTTCTTGGAGCGACTCCTGTAAAAACTAATGATTTTGCTCTTGATTTTTCAGTAAATTTTTCAAAAAACAAGAATACTCTTCTTGAATTATTTGAAGGAGTTACCAATTATGTTTATACAACCACTAATGATGGACAAGTAACGGTTTTGGCTACGGTAAAAGGTAAAGAAGTTAATGGTGAAATAGCAAATGGTGGAGTTGGAGATATTTACGGAAAAGATTATCTTAGGAATGAAAACGGAGATATTGTTGTTGATTCCAAAGGAAGACCCAGAGCTACAAGTGCAAAGGTATATCTTGGCAACTATCAACCTGATTATATATATGGATTTACAATTGCTGCTGCGTATAAAAATTTCGGATTCAAAATGTTATTCGATGGTCGTGTAGGTGGACAATTATATTCGGGTACTGATGCAAGGATGGATGCTTCCGGTGTTTCGGTTAGGACACTGGATCACAGGGATGCCTTTGTTTTTGATGGAGTTATCAATACGGGAACAGAAGAAGAACCGGTTTGGGAGAAAAACACAGTTGAAGTATCTGCGCAGGATTATTATTCAGCTCTTAGCGGTGTGACCTCAAACTATATTTACGATCAAACCAATTTGAGATTAAGGGAATTGTCTTTGACATATAAATTGCCGGCTTCTTTGATGGAAAATCTTCCTTTTAAAAGCGCAACGATAGGTTTTGTAGGAAGGAATCTTGCTTTTTTATATAAGAAAATTGACAATTTTGACCCTGAAACCAGTTATAGTGCAAGTAATTATGCTCAGGGAGTCTTGTTTTACAATTTACCGACTACTAGAAGTCTGGGAGTAAATTTAAATGTTAAATTCTAAAATAATTAAATTATGAAAAATAATAAATTTTTAATTCTATTGTTTTTGCTTATTGGCTTCATGTCATGTACAAGTAATTTTGAAGAAATAAACAAAAACCCGAATGACATTACCAGTGATGCGGCAAATCCAAAGTATTTGTTGACAGGAGCAGAATATAAACTTTATGCTCCCACGAGGTATACATATTGGAGAGCAAATTTGATTCATGCCGACAGATATGCAGGATATTTCTGTTTTGGAAATAGTGGCAGTTGGTGGAATGATGAATTAGGTTATAAATATCATAGTGGATATACCGATGCAGCTTGGGGTATGTATGGCGACTATTTCAAATATATCAATTCTTATCTCACTGTAACATCGGAAGAAGGAGGTAAATATCAAAATGATAAAATGTATGCTGTAGGACTTGTTTTGAAATCATTGTTTTTTCAGCAATTTACCGATGTTTTTGGTGATGTTCCGTATTCCGAGACGGGAAATACGGATATTTTACAACCCAAATATGATGCACAGAAAGACATCTATGCCGGTATTATCAAGGATCTTGATGATGCTATGGCAAAAATAGGTGATGCAACATCAACCGGAGAAGGAGAAAGTGATTTGGGAAGCAATGATGTTATCTTTAGCGGTGATTTACAAAAATGGAAAAAACTGGCTAATGCATTAAAATTGAGAGTTGCTTTAAGAGCTTATGGTACAGATGGAGCGGACTTTGCTACTACTGCTATTACGGAGGCTATGCAAGGTCCTTTTCAAGAGATAGGTGAAGATGCAGTAATCACAAAAGACAATTCCATCAGTCAATGGAACAGTGCTTCTTATGCTGATATTTGGCATCGTTTTGGAGGGAAAGGATCAAAATGGAAAGTTAGCGAGACTATGATTAAATACCTTAAAGATAATAACGATCCCAGGTTACAGTTTTATGCCGAACCTGCAGAAGGAGGAGCTAAAACATTCGCCAGACCTGATGCGGCGGAAGATCCTGACGGATATGATAAATTCCCTAAACGAATAAATTATATCAAAGGAGTATTGGAAGAAGCCGGTGCAGTATTTGATTTCTCCATGACTGATGATTCAGCTACATTTGTTATCCCTGAAAATACTTATTACATCGGTCAACCTACCCGTCTTGGTGCGGAAATTAAGAAGTATGCAAGATGGGAATTCTTTTCTTCTTGTAAAGATTATATAGTTGGATTGGATGAAAATAGCAATGAAATAGCACCTGAATTGGTATTGACAGCTGCCGAATCATTTTTTCTAAGAGCACAAGCTATTACAATGGGTCTTGCTTCAGGAGATGCTAATGCTATGTATCAAAGCGGTTTACGAGCTTCTATGACTTACTGGGGAGCTTCGGATGCTGATGTTGATAATTATTTGGCAAATGCCGCGATGGGAAGCTTGACAGGTGATAAAAACAGTGATCTTGAAAAAATTGGAGTGCAAAGGTGGATTGCCGCTTATACCGATGGTTATGAAGGTTGGGCAATAGTAAGAAAAACAGGATTTCCCAAAGCTTTGAGTCAAGGTGTTTCCGATATTGATATCTTTGGTTTGGGTGATTTGAACGGGAAATACCCGCAAAGACTAAGATACGGTTCAAAGGCTTATGACCTTAATGGAGACCAATTGCAAAAGGCAATTGATCGACAAGGGCCTGATGTTCAGGCAACTGAATTGTGGTGGGCCAAATAAATATGGCAAATATGAACTAATACGAAGGGGTTGTCTTAATTGATAACCCCTTTTTATATTTCACCATCTTAGACAATTTCATATTAATTACCGGTATGAAATCGCCCGCTGTAAATCATTTTTCAATAATTGCGGGCAGGACTTGAAAGAATGCGATAGCATGACTTCAAAGCCGGCTTTTCAACTTATAATTCACCATTCACCATTCATAATTAAATTTCTCTTTTGTCCTTCTCAATTTTCAATTCTCAATTATTTGTCTTATGTTCAAGCTGTTATTAAAATTACTGTTTTTAAGAGTCAGTTGTTCTGAATTTACTACTTTTGTATTATTAAAAAATAAAGATGCGTAAATTAAAACTAAAAGAACTTGGTAGAATCTCCGTAGATGAATTTAAAACCGTTAAAAAATTACCGGTGGTTCTGGTTTTGGATAATATTCGTTCGGCGATGAATATCGGTTCGTTTTTCAGAACGGCAGATGCTTTTGCCATAGAGGGAATTTATATTTGTGGTATTTCGGCAACTCCGCCCCACAAAGAAATTAACAAAACCGCTATTGGTGCCACCGATTCGGTACAATGGAAATTTTATAAATCGACAAAAGAATGTATCATCGATTTGAAAGACAAAAAATACATTATTACCGGAGTTGAACAAACCGATCAATCTATTCTTTTAAATGAATTTTTACCTGATAAAGATAAAAAACATGCATTGGTTTTTGGAAATGAAGTTGCCGGTTTGAGTGATAATATTTTGGGTTTACTTGATTTATCCTTGGAAATACCCCAATATGGTACAAAACATTCTTTTAATGTAGCTGTTAGCGGGGGAATAGTCCTTTGGCATTATAATTTGAATTTAAGATGAAAATATAGGGATAATCAATTTTAAATTTGTGGAATAATAAAGAAATTTAGTGTATTTTTGCATGAAAATTGATTTTTGTTATTTTACCCGGATTGTAAGGGGAGCTGAGAGAATAATGTGAAATAATTTGGGGTAGGTTATGGATAATAATGTTTTGATTACCGGAGGTAGTGGTTTTATTGGTGGCTTTTTAGTTGAAGAAGCTATTAAGAGAAGATATAATGTTTTTGTCACAATAAGAAAAACCACAAATCTTCTAAAGTTAAGGGATAAAAATATTCGGTTTATTGAAATAGATTTTAACAATTATAAAGATATAAAAAAGAAACTCTCAATTGCGCCTTCTTTTAAATACATAATTCATAATGCCGGAATAACAAAAGCTTTTAAAAAAAAAGAATATTTTGAAGTTAATTATGAAAACACTAAGAGATTCTTAAATGCAATTGAAGAAACAAAAAGAACTCCTTGTAAGTTTATCTATATGGGAAGCCTGGCAGCTTATGGACCAGGTGATAAGCGTACGACAAAACCCGTATATAAAACTTCAATACCTAAACCGGTTACCGAATACGGTAGAAGTAAACTTGCTGCTGAAAAATATATAATTGAAGAATCAAAACTACCATATTTGATTTTTAGCCCTACTGCTGTTTATGGTCCGGGAGAAAAAGACTTGTTTACTACTATCAAATTAATAAATTCAGGAATAGATTTTAAGATAGGTTTAAAACAGCAATATTTTACTTTTGTTTATGTAAAAGATTTGGTTAAATTAGTTTTTGATGCAATGGAGTCTTCTATAGTAAATAAAGAATATTTTGTCTCTGATGGGAATCTTTATACAAAAGATGAATTTAGCAGAATTATAAAAAAAACTCTAGGCGCAAAAGCACTATCCGTAAAAGTTCCTGTATGGTTTGCTATAATAGTAGCGGCAATTAGCGAAGCGATTGCCGGATTCTCGGGAAAACAATCAATATTAAACGTTGAAAAGATAGCGGAATTATCAGCCCGAAACTTAAATTGTGATATTGAAGATTTAAAAAAAGATTTTAATTATCAACCTGAATATGATTTATACAAAGGAATGATAGAAACAGTAAAGTGGTATAAGAAAGAAGGTTGGTTAAAATAATATTATTATGGAAAATTCAAAAAATCAGAAAATACTAGAAACAATTTCCAAAGACAGGAAAAGAACCAATCTTTTAAAGAGATATGAACAGGCTTTTATTGCTTACTTAGTTCAGCGTGTTCCTTCCGGTATAAGTTCCAATATGTTAACTTTTATTGGTTTTCTTGGAAATTTCATTGTTTTTATCAGTTTTATTCTGGCATCAAAGATAAACAGTTGGTATTTATTCTTAGGAGTAGCAGGTTTTTTTATTAGCTGGTTTGGGGATTCTTTGGATGGAAGAATAGCTTATTATAGAAATAAACCACGTAAATGGTATGGTTTTGCATTGGATTTGACAGTGGACTGGGTCAGTACCGTTTTGATTGGCTTGGGTTTTATGATTTATATTAAAAATCAATCTTCTTTATTGGGATATGCTTTTGTCGTTTTATACGGATGGGAGATAATAACAACACTATTAAGGTATAAAATAACAGGTAAATATTCAATTGATTCAGGTCTTTTCGGGCCTACGGAAGTCAGATTAATAATCTCGGCACTTTTGATTTTGGAAATTTTTATTCCCGGCTCTATTGTTTATTTAGCAGCAATAATGATTACCGGTTTATTTATTTTTAATATTTTAGACTTTATAAAATTATTAAAACTTGCTGATGAAAGGGATAAAACAGAAAAACAAAACAAATAAATGCAGAAGAAATGTATAATTGATATAATTATCTTTGTAAAAGCACAGATTTCATCGTTTTCAGGTGGGATTATTGATTATGTTACTATGGTATTTTTTACGGAAGTATTTCATATTCACTATACTATTTCTATTGCAATCGGAGGGGTTGTAGGTGCTGTAGCCAATTTTGTTATAAATAAAAACTGGACTTTTAAATCAGGGCTAAGAAAATATAAAAGTTCTTCTATCGCTCAATTATTAAAATTTAGTGTAGTAGTCTTAAACAGCATTTTATTTAAATCGTCAGGTACATATTTTATCACAAAATATATTCATATAGATTATAAAATAAGTAGAATCATCATAGATTTAATTGTATCTATAGGTTTTAATTTTACTTTGCAAAAAAAATGGGTTTTTAAAAAATAATTGCTACTCAAGTAGAGTGATTTTTAAATTTTTCCATCAAAGTTACAATTTCCTTGGCTTCTTTAACATCATGAACCCTGAGTATTTTAGCTCCTTTGAGAAGGGCTATAGCATGCAAGGCAGAAGTTGCATTTAAGCTTTCTTCAGGTGTAATTTTTAGCAATTTGTACATCATGGATTTTCTTGATACTCCCACCAATACCGGTATTTCCAATATTTTGAATATATCCAGATTTTCAAGCAACCTGTAGTTATCATCAATGCTTTTTCCAAATCCAAATCCCGGGTCAGTAATGATATTTTTTACACCTTTTGATTTTAGCTCTCTGATTTTCCTAAACATAAATTTAAGCACATCACCGAGTACATCATCATAAACCGGATTATCTTGCATATTCTTAGGTATGCCTTTCATGTGCATAAAAATATATGGAATCTGATATTTGGCTACTACATCAATTATCTTCCTATCTAAATTTCCGGCACTGATATCATTGATAATATCGGCTCCGTTATCAATTGATATTTCAGCTATTTCGGACCTGAATGTATCAACGGAAATAATCGTATCCGGAAATCTATTTTTTAATTCTTTCAAAACGGGAACAATTCTTTTTTTTTCTTCATCCAAACTTACAAATTCCGCTCCCGGTCGTGATGACATACCACCGATATCAATAATATCAGCTCCTTCTTCTAACATTTTTTCACTTGCTTCTATTGCTTTATCAACAGTATTGTATCTACTTTTGCTATAAAAAGAGTCGGGAGTAACATTGAGTATGCCCATTATGGCAGGCATAGGGAAATTTAACTCCGATATATCATTGTTTTGCATAGTTGTCTCAATTTTTGCAATAATAAGAAATGTATATTATCTAAATAATTATTCGGAAAACAAACCAAATAATTTTGCATCTATTTTTTCAATTACTTCCCCCAAATCCTCACGGTTTTTGATAAAATCTTTACCATTAATATCCAGAACCAAAAGATTTCCCAGATCATAATTTTCAATCCATTCGTTATATTTGCGATTTAATTTCTTTAAATAATCCAAATTTATTTTTCCTTCATAAGTTCTGCCTCTTTCTTGAATGTGATCCACTAAAGTAGGAATATCGGCTTTTAAATAAATCAATAAATCCGGAGCTTGAACAAATTTTGACATCAAATTAAATAATGAAATATAATTTTCAAAATCCCTTTTTTCCATAAATCCCATTTCATATAGATTGGGAGCGAAAATTTTAGCATCTTCATAAATAGTCCTGTCTTGAACAACAGTATGTTCACCTTCCCGGATTTCATTTACTTGCTGAAAACGGCTGTTTAGAAAATAAATCTGTAAATTGAAAGACCATCTGGACATATCGGCATAGAAATTTTCCAGATAAGGGTTTATAGTAATATCCTCATATAAAACTTTCCAATTATAATGTTTTGATAAAAAACCTGACAGTGTTGTTTTCCCGGCTCCAATATTTCCAGCTACAGCTACGTGTTTAACTTTTTGCAAATTCATATTAATTATTTTAATTTTGTAATTACTATGATAGAATCTTTTTTTCTGATTAGAACTTAATATAAAATATTTGCTAATATAAAAATTATTATTTCAAGACAGTAATTTCTATTAATTTTAATTATATTTGCTGTTATAATGATAACTTTGCTTTAAAATCCCATGATGGAAAATGGAAATTCCATATCGAGAGAAAAAAAAATAGAAATTTTCGAAAGAGAATTCCTACCACATATTGAGGCGTTGAAAACTTTTGCATTTTATCTTACTTATGATGAAGATGAAGCTAATGATCTTGTTCAAGATACCTATTTAAAGGCATTTAGATTTATAGAAAAGTACGATAAGGGAACTAATGCAAAAGCCTGGTTGTTTAAGATATTAAAGAATGCTTATATAAACGATTATAGGAAAAAAAGTAAACAACCGGATAAAGTGGATTTTGAGGAAGTTATAAATTATCATGAGAGTGAAGATTTGGCTCAGAATAGATATTTTGACTTACAGGAACAAATAGTGGAAAATATGATGGGTGATGAAATTACAAGAGCTTTGAATTCATTGCCTTCGGAATTTAGGACAGTTATCCTTTTAGCGGATATTGAGAATTTCTCTTATAAGGAAATGGCAAAAATACTTGATATTCCGGTTGGAACTGTTCGTTCAAGATTATTTAGAGCCAGAAATATGTTAAAAGAATTATTAAAAAAATATGCGTTCTCTTTGGGTTATAAAGATTACAGAGGGCGAAAAGAAGAAGAATAATTTTAATTGATAATCGAAAATCTAAGGCGATGATTGAAAAAAACGATGCATTAAATTTTATCAACAAAGTTCATGAATATTTGGATAATGCTTTATCGGAAAATGAAAGTTCCCAATTTATTAAAACCATTCAAAATGATCCTGCTTTATTGGCAATACTAAATAGGGAACGGAATATGAGAACTTTCATGAAAAATAATCTTCAAAGAAAAACTGTTGAAAATAAATTCATCGAATCAATAAAAGGTCAATTATACTAAACCAATCCGCAATATTCCTCAGGGTTTACTGAACTTAAAAAATATTTTCCACTTCGATTTTGATATAATCTACCGCAAAAAGATTGTTTTTAAATTTTAATGATTTTATAGAAAAACAATAAATATGTAAGGATTTGCAATTAGATCCGACAATACATCTGGAAAACATTGATATGAAGTAATTGTACTTTGTTGTCATATTAAGACAAAATAATTGAATTGAATAATAATTTATATTTGACATGAAATATTTACTAATAAAAAGTAGTTATAGGTGTTATTAAAAAATATATTATGATTTTAAATAAAATATTTCCTGTTTTATCACTGATTCTGTTGTTATCATTTGTTGCTTCATGTAAACATGATTCTACAGGTATTGAAAATTTGCCGGAAATGAGTTTCAGCAAAGATATATTACCTGTTTTTCAAACGGGATGCGCTATTAGCGGATGTCATGATGCTGGCTCAGCTGTAGGAGATAGAGTATATGATAATTATCAAAATATCATGACAGATATTGAGCCGGGAAATCCCAATGGTAGCAAAGCATACAGGATATTGTTTGATGCGTTTCAACCAATGCCACCAAAAACAACTATTCCTGAACCTGACAGAATAAAAATCAGACTTTGGATATTGCAGGGAGCAAAGAATAATTAAAATAAATAATAAAATGCTAAAAACTACATTAATACTTACATTTTTAATAATTGGATTGCAATCTTGTTATTATGATAATGAAGAAGAGTTGTATCCAAATGTTGAAACCGGTTGCAATACTGAAAATGTTACTTTTTCAGGTACAATTACCGATATATTGGCTTCAAGATGTTATGGTTGCCATAGCAATATCAATGCAAATTCCTATGGTGAAGGAATAAAACTTGAGGATTATCAAGATGTTAAAAATGCTGCTGACGGTGGTAGATTGCTGGGGTCGATTAAACGGGAATCAGGATTTACGGCAATGCCTTTAAATACGGGAAAACTTGATGATTGTAAAATCTCACAGTTTGAAGCATGGATAAATGCCGGAACACCGAATAATTAAATATATAAAATCGATACAGAATGAAAAAGATTATTTATTTATTATCAATTTTTCTATCGCTGATATACAGTGTGAGTGCGCAGGATATTGACGAGCTTATGGATTCGGAACTTTCTGTTACCAAACAATATGCAACTGCAACTTTCAAATCCACTCACATCATCAATAGTCATTCCGTGGCTCAATTGAAAAAAAATCATTTGAATTTTATAATTTATCATAGATTTGGCGCTGTGACAGGGGGAATAAGCAAATTTTTCGGTATTGATAATGCAAATATGAGATTGGGGTTTGAATACGGTTTAAATGATTGGTTAACTGTAGGAATAGGAAGAAGTAATTATGAAAAAACTTATGACGGATTCCTCAAGGCAAGATTATTAAGACAAAGCAAAGGTGGAAAATTTTCTTCTCCGGTTACAATTACGTATCTCGCAGCATCTGAAATTTTTACAAGACCATTTAATGACCCGAACCGTAAAAATTATTTTTCATCCAGAATTTCGTATGTTCATCAGTTAATGATAGCAAGGAAATTTAATGAGAAGTTTTCTCTACAATTAATGCCTACGGTAATTCATAAAAATCTGGTTAAAACAGTTACGGAAATGAATGACTTACCCTCGGTTGGAATCGGAGGAAGATATAAAATAACCAAAAGGATGGCTCTGACATTTGAATATTACAAATCAATACGATTGTCCAATGAAAAACCGGATTATCATGATCCTATCGGAATTGGTATTGATATTGAAACAGGAGGACATGTTTTTCAATTGGTTTTTTCAAATTCACCTTTGATGCAAGAGGGCGGTTTTATTTACGGTGCAAACAATGATGACTTTTTTAAAGGCGATATTCACTTTGGTTTTAATATCACCAGGGTATTTTCATTTAATAGATAAAATCTACCGGAAAATAATGTAAACTTAATAAATCACAAAATTTTAAATATATGAAACACATTGTCTTATCGATAGTAACAATTCTGATGTTTTCGTTTTCGATGAATGCTCAAAAAACTTTTTATACAAAATCGGGATATATAGGTTTTTTTTCAAGTACTCCTCTTGAAAATATTGATGCGAGAAATAACCAGGTTGTCAGTTTTATTAAAACAGCTGACGGAAGTCTGAATTTCGGTCTGCTTGTAAAATCCTTTAAGTTCAAGAACGCTCTGATGGAAGAACATTTTAATGAAAACTATGCAGAAAGCGATAAATATCCCAAAGCAAAGTTCAAAGGAAAAATATTGAATCTTGATGAAATTAATTTTGATAAAGACGGTACATATAATGCGGATATTGAAGGAAAATTAACTTTTCACGGAGTTACCAACAAGATTAAATTGAAAAATGTAAAATTAACGGTTTCGGGCGATAAATTGAAAGGAGAAGCTACATTCACTGCCAAACCGGAGGATTATAAGATTGATATACCTTCTGTTGTAAGGGGTAAAATAGCAAAGGAAATAACAATAAATGTTAAGATTGACTATAGTATTTATTAAATTATTATAATTTTAAAATGAAAAAATTAAAAAAAATATTTCTAATACTTATTGTTTTATGTATTGCCGGAGGTGGTATAGCATATTATTATACATTTCACAAACCTCATAAAAACACGTTCAATTTAAAAGCGGAATACTCACTATCCGCTCCTGAATTGTATTCTGAATATGAAAATGACGAAGATAATGCAAATAAAAAATATTTGGGTAAAATTCTTCAGGTAAAGGGAAAAATTGTAAATATAAAAAAATTTGACAGTAACTATGAAATTTCACTTAAAGACGAAATGGAAGGTATAACTTGTCTTGTTGACAGTAATTATGCAGTACAACAAAAGAAAGAACTGGATAATCTTAAACCGGAACAACTCATATCAATCAAAGGGCAATGCAATGGTTATTTAATGGGAGTAAAAATGGATAGATGTGTTTTGGTTTTGGATAATAAATAATATCTTCGCATTCAATTCTTAAATTGATGCAAATAGATAATTTCAAAAATAAAATAAATAAGCTTTCCTCAAAGGGGGTACCTTTTTTGTTTTTAATAGATTTTGAAATGAAAAATCCACACGTTTTTACTCTTGAGGAAACAATTAAAAATAATATATTCTATAATATTAAAGGATTTACCAATTTCCCCGAAAAAGCTGATAAAAAAGAGATTTCAAAATTTAAAATAAATCCGGTTTCACGAAAAGATTATTTTCATGCATTTAATATTGTCAAAGAAAATATAGACTTTGGAAATTCTTATTTGCTCAATTTGACTTTTCCTACAAAAATAGCAACAAATAATACATTGGAAGATATTTTTAATGCAGCCAACGCTTCATATAAATTGCTTTTTAAAAATCAATTTACTGTTTTTTCTCCTGAATGCTTTATTAAGATTGAAGACGGTTTTATTTACTCATATCCAATGAAGGGAACTATAGATGCATCAATTCCAAATGCAGAAATTGCAATTCTTGAAGATGAGAAAGAACACAGGGAGCATTTTACTATCGTTGATTTGATAAGGAATGATCTTTCAATGATATCGAAAAAGGTAACAGTAACAAAATTCAGGTATTTGGAAAAAATCAATACAAATAATAAAAAATTGCTTCAGGTAAGTTCGGAAATTAGAGGTAAATTACCTGATGATTGGAAGAAAAATTTGGGAGAATTATTGTTAAGAATATTACCTGCAGGTTCGGTTTCAGGAGCGCCAAAGAAAAAAACAGTCGAGATAATACGCAAAGCAGAAAAGCAAAAAAGGGGGTATTATACCGGTGTTTTTGGTATTTTTGACGGGAATAGGTTAGATAGTGCTGTAAATATTAGATACATTGAAAACAAAAAGTCAGGTTTTAGATATAGAAGTGGAGGAGGTATTACTTCCATGAGTAAACCGGATTCCGAATATAGAGAAATGTTAAATAAAATATATGTTCCCATTAGTTGAAACTATTAAAATAATTGACGGGATACCACAAAACTTAAGGTATCATAAATTCAGGTTCGAAAAATCATATTTTCTTTATTATAAATCTTTAAATGAAAAAGAATTTCCAATCGAATTTGAAATTCCGGTAAAATATAAAACCGGTAAAGTAAAGTTGCGTTTACTTTATAATAAACAGGGTTTTAATTTTGAATATTCATTATATCAAAGGAAAGAAATCTATAATCTTAAAGTTGTTTTTGATAATAATATTGAATATCCCGTGAAATATACCGATAGAAAAGCTATTGATAGGCTTTTGAAATTTAGAGAAAACAAAGATGATATTTTGATTGTAAAGGACGGTAATGTTACAGATAGCTCATTTGCCAATATTGTATTTTTTGATGGAAACAAATGGTACACTCCCGCATCACCTCTATTGCAAGGAACAACAAGAGAGAGGCTCATAGATAAAGAAATAATAATACCGGCACCTATAAAATATAATGATCTGAAGTATTTTAAAAAATTTAAACTTATCAATGCTATGATCGATTTTGAAGAAGCTTTGGAAATTGATATAAAGAATATTTATTAAGATCGTTTATTGTTGATAAGATTTATATCTTAACATATTTAACGATGTATTTTTCGAAATTTTTTATAAATTTATTTTCAGCATCCAGTTCCCATATCCCATTTTTATGTTTATAAATAAATATACGATTCTGTTTATACCACTTGTTATTATCCTTGAATTTAATTTTTGATGATGTTTCTTTATACTTGTCAAATCCTGAAATTTTCAGATCTGCAACTATATTATCATAGTTTTCTTTTTTAAAATATATACTTGAATTGTTGTTTCTTGAACAGAAAATCCATATATAAAATATTGCAGGCCATACAACAATATCGTTAATTTTATAGAATAATGCAACTTCATTTCCTTTTTTATATTTAACAAAATACAATAATGCAAGATACAGCAAGGTTAAAACTATAAAAAATATTATTTTTTGAGTCTTGGTTAATTTATTTCTGAATAATGGATTTGACATAATGATATTTGCATTAAAATGGGTTTATGAAAATCACGAAAATCTATGATGACACTTTAAGTATATTACTAACATAACAAGCTCTTCATTGCTAAAGTTCCTTGTTCTAACAGGAAATTCAATCTTATTCCTTTTCCTCTTTTGTATTTCAACCTTTCAAACTTGAAACATGGAACTTGGAATATTAAATTTTGAAACTTTTGCTTGTATTGGGTCGGTTGTTTTGGACATACATTAGAATCATTATGACTGAAAAGTATTCTTCCTGATTAATTGTCAGTTTGAAATGTGTTGAAAATTTTCATTGATGATAATTTAATGTTACTTTTGCGATTATATAGTGTTTGCCTATAAAGTACTTAATTTTTAAATATCGCAAAATGAAACTTTTTTAATCTTGAAA
>JALSPW010000067.1 GCA_026985735.1 Saprospiraceae bacterium | reverse complement strand
GAACATAAAAAACAGGATTTTAATTTGCCGAAATTAAATGCTGTTATATTGGAGACAGCCGAAACTCTTTTGAAAAAAGACAGTTTTGGATATCCTAAATACAGAGAATTATCAAATAAATTTAAAAAAGAGTTCAACTACGAATCTTTTCTAGACCAATTGAAAATTAATAAACCCGAAACCACAACCCGGCATCAAATTGTCAACGAATGGGGAGCTTTTAAGTTAGCTTACGAAGCCGGATTTGATATTTCTTATTCAATGCCTCAAACTTTGTATTTTAAATATTTAAAAGCAAAATACGGCATTACCGAAAAAAAACCGAAGCAACAAACAATTTTTGAAAACCAAAAATTAAAAGTGCTTTTAATTGACGATAATGCCGATAAAGGATGGAAAGAAGCAATTGAGAAAATTTTACCGGCAAATGTAGATGTGAAAAGGGATATAAAAGAAGTTTTAGAAATTGATGTTAATTCGTTAGACAGATATGATTTAATTTTTCTTGATTTATATATGCCATATGATATAAGATCAAGAAATAGTGATTTAAAAATTGACGGTGCTAAAAAAATAGTGCAAAGTTTGAAGAAGTTAAATCCTGCCATACCTATTATAGCATTTACTGCCTCAAACAAAGTTTGGAATCTGCAAAAACTTTATGAATTAGGGGCAGATGGCTACTTCGTGAAAGAATCTCCCGAAAATGCTTCAATTAAATATTTTTCCAAAGATAATTTTGAATCATTTAAACAAACTGCCTCAAATGTATTTAAAAAAGGCATTATCTTAAAACCATATTGGGACGGAATTCAATTTATCCAAGAAAATTTTATTGATGAAATAAGTGATTTTACAGGGGAAAAATATGAAAAGAAAATAAAATCGAGAATAGAAGAACGATTAAAAATGTTTTTCGGTTTATTAAAAAGAGGTTTTGAACAGAATGAGTTCAATAAAGAAAATTTCTATTATTCCGATCACGAGTTGGCTTTTATAACGCTTTGGAGTGTATTGAATGAAATCCAAGAGGCTTATTACCAAAAATATTTTCCCAAAGAAAAATTAGACTTGGAATATAAAGGAAAAAAAGTAACCAAGCATCCGAATGGTTATAAAATTACTCCAATATCGGGATATAATTGGAGAATTCGTAATCAAGAAGAATATTTGATAAAACATGAATTTAAAATTAATGGAGAAAATGATAAGGGCTATTATAAATTAGAATCAAAATCTTTTGTATCAAAATTAGGGATATCAGGTAATGAACCTTATTATAAAATTGTTGATAACAGTGATAATAGAAATATATGGAGAGAATTAGCCAATCAAATGGCTTTTTTAATCTTACAGAAAAATGAACTAAAGGAGAAGAAATGTAAAGATCAAATGTTGATTAAACTCAAGGTATTAAATGATATAAGAAATCATTTGTATCTAACACATGGTGATAACGTTACTAGTAAATTTTATTCCGAAACGGAGAAAGAAAAAAGAGAGAATAATAATTTGAGAGTTACCGAAGAAAAAATCAATGAATTGTTTTCGTTAGTTTCTTTTTTATTAACAGGACATTGCGTTGAATAAAAATAGTTTTTTTACAAATACAAATCACTACAAATCAACAAAATAAATCTGAAAAAGAAAAAATATAAAACCACTTTGTTGAGATATAAAACTTAATGACGAAAAATAAAATATTTTGATATTTCGTCAATAAAGTGTATTTTTGTAAAAAATTTATAATGGTACAACGGGAAATATATTTAAAAAAGTTAAGACAACTTAAAGATCAAAATTTAATAAAAGTCATTACCGGTATTAGGAGAAGTGGAAAATCAACTCTATTGAAAATTTTTAAGGATGAATTAATTTCTAATGGTGTTTCTGTAAATAATATAATCTTTCTTAATTTTGAAGAACGTGAAAATTTAGATTTTACAAACTGGACGGAATTATATGATGAAATTATAAAAACTGTCAATCCAAACAAAAAATACTATATATTTTTAGATGAAGTTCAACTGATTAATGATTTTGAAAAACTTATCAATAGCTTGTATGCTAAAAAAAATATTGATTTATACATAACCGGCTCTAATGCCTATTTATTATCGAGTGAATTGGCAACTCTTTTAACCGGAAGATATATTGCTATCAATATTCAACCGTATTCATTTAAAGAATATGTATTGGCAAATAAAGGGGATAAAAATACTGATAAACTTTTTCGTAAATATCTAAATGAAAGTAGTTTTCCCGAGGCAGTAACACTTTCTAAAACGAATAAAGACTTAGTCAATGATTACCTGCAATCAATTTATGATACGGTTATAATCAAGGATATAGCACAACGACACAAACTAAGAAACATACATAATTTACATCGTGTTGTTGGATTTCTGTTTAATTCAATAGGTTCTTATGTTTCGCCTACAAATATTGCAAAAGAACTCAATAAGAATTCAAAAAAACAAATATCGCATAATACAATTATTAAATATTTGGATTTTCTTATTCAATCATACATCTTATATGTAGCACCGCGTTATGATATAAAAGGGAAAGAATTACTTACTACAAATGAAAAATACTATGTTGTTGATTTGGGGTTGAGAAATATCACTGCAACAAATAAATACGATACCGATTTAGGACATAAATTGGAAAATGTAGTATATTTTGAATTATTCAGACGGGGAGGAAAAGTTTATGTAGGAAAACATTATGATAAAGAAGTAGATTTTGTTGTTCAAAAACCAAATAATAAAATAGAATATTATCAAGTTGCTTTTTCTGTTAGTGACGAAAAAACATTCAAAAGAGAGGTTTCGGCATTAAAAAAAATCAAAGATAATTATCCAAAATATCTCTTAACTCTTGATTATGACAATACAAATATAGCAGGTATTCAAAAATTAAATGTAATTGATTGGTTGCTGGAAAAAGAAATAATATAACTTTATAGGGTATCAATTTGGTAAAAACAGACAATTTTGTCTTTGAAAGAAATAAAAATTGGGATATTAAATAAATTTTTGAAAAAAAAATACCAATGCACAAACACTGCACACATGCAATGTAAATTTGCAGCATAAAACAAAATTTAAACAATGAGTATTTTTAATCATTTTCAAAATATCACACTAACCAATGATCAGCGCAAAGCTGTTGAAAAAATAGAATCTTTCATTCATGGTTCGGATAATATATTTATTTTGAAAGGATTTGCAGGAACCGGAAAAACTACACTTATTAAAGGATTAGTGAATTATTTGGAAGAAACCAAAAAAGCTTATGATGTTATGGCGCCTACGGGTAGAGCTTCAAAAATATTAAGAGATAAAACAGGGTGCGGACAAACCATTCATAGGTCAATTTACAATTTTGATAGATTAGAACCGATTAAAAAAAGTAAAGAAGAAAATGATTATTCTTTTAAATACTATTTTCCTTTGTATATAAACGATAAAGAAAATCAAATAATTATTGTTGATGAGGCTTCAATGATTTCAAGTAAAGAGTCCAAAAACGAACTTTTCTCTTTCGGCACAAATGTGCTTTTAGACGATTTGATAACATATAGCAAACTTCCCGATACATCCAATAAAATCATTTTTGTAGGAGACCCCGCTCAGCTTCCACCCGTAGGAGATAATAAATCAAAAGCACTTGACAAAGACTATCTTGCCCAAATGGGTATGCGTGTCGATACATTTCAATTGGAAGAAGTTGTACGTCAAAAAGAAAATACAATCTTAAAAAATGCTTTCAAAATACGCTCGTTAGTAAAAAATAATAACAAAGAAAATTTAGAATTTGAATACGATTCGTCATTTATTGAAATAAATAGTTATGATATACCACACAAATTTGCAGAAATGTTTCCTAACCCGGAAATTGACAAAAGTGTCATAATTGCTTTTAGCAATCAACAATGTTTAAATTACAATCTATCTATTAGATCAAAAATTTTCCCAGGACAAAAAAATGTTCAGATAGGTGATATTTTGATAATCAATCATAATAATTATCACACTTATGGAGTAGAGTTAATGAACGGTGAAATGGTTAAAGTTGTAGATGTGGCAACTGAAACAATTAGCAGAAAAAACATTCCTGTATACGAAACTATAAACGGAAAAAGAGTAAAAAAATACATTTCTCTAACATTTAGAAAAATAAAAATACGTCTCCCAAATAGTAAAAATGATATATCATGTCTGATTATTGATTCTTTATTAAACTCACCAAACAGGGACTTGAGTATATCGGAAATGAAAGCATTGTTCATCGATTTTAATTTACGTTTTGACATAGAACAGAAACAACGTGAAAAAAATGGACTTCATAGAATAAAAAAATTTAAGGAAGAATATTTCATAAAGTTAAGAAAAGATCAATTTTTTAATGCTTTACGTGTAAAATACGGATATGCAATTACTTGTCATAAAGCACAAGGTGGTGAATGGGATACTGTTTTTATAGACTATTATGGTCGTACAAGTTTAAAAGATGATCCTTTGCGTTGGAGTTACACGGCAACAACAAGGTCAAAAAATGTTTGTCAAGTTGCAAACGCACCGAATTTTACCAAATTTTCTTATTTTATTATTAATTCCATTTCAACAATTTCAAATATTCCTCCAAATACTTTATCATTAAAAAATGTTTCGCTTTCGCCCTATCATACAGAACAACAGCATCGTGCTAAGAGTTTAAAGTTTTTGGAAATTAACGAAAAACTAAAAAATACTGCTTTTGTTATTAAAGATGTTGTAAGTTTGGGGTCATATAGAGAACGTTATACTATTGCTTATGACGATTATGAAATTGATATTGAAGCAGACCACAAGAGTTCCGGACATTTTAATGATTTTGTTGTTGTGAATGAATATACGGATTTTCCAACTTTGAATGAATTGCTTGAAATTGTTAATTCGGATTATGAAATTAAATATAATATTGATTATCAACCTTCGATACCGCTTTTAAAAGAACTATATTCCATAATGCAAATGGCAAGTGAAGATGCAGAGGTTATAATCACAAATGTTGAAGAAAAACCAGAAAATTATTTTGTAAATTACTATCTCAAAACAGATGCTAAATTTGCAATGATTCAATTTTATTTTAATAATAAACAACAGTTGACTCGTGCTTTACCAAAATCTTTATTGGGCAATGAAGATAAAAAATTAACGGAACTAATTAAAAACTTAAGAAAATATGTCATTTAAAGAAGTCAAAAAGTTAAGACATTCCGGAAAACTTAATGAAGCACTAAAAATGGCTTTACAAGACTTGGAATCCGACCCCGAAAATATTTTGAATAAACGTTCCATTTCTTGGGTATATTATAGCTTTTTAAAGAAATATGCATCTCTTAATTCTTATGATGACTTCAAAGAAACTTTGCAAAAAATAAAAGAACTTAATCTGCCTGAAAATGAAAAGATGCTGTTTGATTCTTGTGCCTGGCAAACAGGTAAACTAGTATTAAAAATAACACGTCAAAAAAACTTTGATTTTAATAAAATCGACAAACTTTTTAACAGTATAAAAGAATTCCATTTTACCAAGCCTTCCGAAGCTTATTCTTACTTATTTAAAGCATTTCATAAAGGTTTTAAAAACAATATAAATTATTTGGGTTTTGCAGATTGGTGGAATTTTGATAATTTCAGACCTGAGGATTATCTACAAGAAGAATTCAAAGGAAAAAAGATTATGTCAATTGTTGAACAAGCATATATCGTTTATTCAAAAAAACTTATTGAAATAGAAAACATAAAATCAGGTAGTAATAATTTGGAGGTTTTAATTAATGCGGAAAATAATAGGGAAAGGATAAATGATTTTATGCCAAAACTTGAAACATTAATTAAAAAACATCCGGAATACCAGTATCCACCATATTATAAAGCAAAAATATTATTAGCATTGGGTAAAAAAGATAATATCCTATCTGCATTTTTACCGTTTGCGAGAAAGAAACACAATACATTTTGGATATGGGACTTGATGGCTGAAATATTCAAAAGTGACAAAGAAATGCAATTTTCTTGTTACAGCAAGGCTTTAAGTTTAAATACCCAGGAAGAATACTTGGTAAAATTAAGAAAAAAATATGCTATACTATTGATTGAAAAAAAATTGTATAACGAAGCAAAAACGGAAATACAAAAAATTATAAATACAAGAAAAAAAAATAATTGGAATATAAGTCATTATATTATTAAATGGACAAAACAAGATTGGTATAATGAAGCAACCCCATATAATGATAATAAGGAACTCTATTTAAAAAATCTCGATAAAGCCGAAGAAATATTTTTTAAAGATGTTCCGGAAGAAATAATTGCAGTTAATTTTATTAATGAAAATCGTAAAATTATTTCTTTCGTAATAAATGAAAACAAACACGGCTTTTTTAAATATTATAACAAAGTAAATAATCCAAAAATAGGTAATTTATACAAAGTAAGGTTAAAAAAAATAAACAATGAAGGTTTTTATAAATTGTTAAGTATTAAAAAAGTTGAAGGAGAGACATCATCTCCAGCTATTAAAGAAGTTGAAGGTAAAATAAGAGTTAATGAAAGAGGCTTTGGCTTTGTTGAAGATGTTTTTCTATCGGGGAAATTTATTAGAAAAAATAAACTTACAAACAATACTACTTTGCGTGTAAAAGCTGTTTTATCATTCAACAAGAAAAAAGATAAATGGGGCTGGACTGCCTTTGAGCTTTTATAATTCAACAACAACTGCACTGCTGCTTCCTTATCTACAATCCTGCAGATAATAGCAAATCCAACGAAGTATATTTCATATCAAAATACTTTGCCAAAAATTCATTTGTTACATTTCCCTTATAGGTATAAACTCCATTCAACAATCCTGGATTATTGTAGATCAATGATTCAAATGAGGTAGTCAATCCCGTTTTTAAAATAAGAGGAGTAAGAATATTACTAAAAGCAATTGATGCCGTTCTGGCAACTTTTGACGGAATATTGGGTACGCAATAATGTATCACTCCATGCTTAACGAAAATAGGATTATCATGAGTGGTTACTTTTGAAGTTTCCACACAGCCTCCTTGGTCGATACTGACATCTATGATTACTGCTCCTTTTTTCATTTTCATAACCATATCTTCCGTAATCACCATGGGTACAATACCCGTATCCGAATGAATAGCCGTAATTACAACATCTGCGCTAAGCAATTGATATTGAAGGTATACCGGATCCAAAATAGAAGTATGCAAATGTCTTCCTATGCGTGATTTCAATTGCATTATTTTATAAATATCGTCATCAAATACCCTTACGGATGCTCCAAGTGAAAGTGCTGTTTTTACCGCATGTTCTCCAACCATGCCTGCACCTAAGATTACAACTTTCACGGGGGGGACTCCTGAAATACTTCCGAGTAGTACTCTTTTTCCCAATTTAGGGTCAGACAGATATTCAGCAGCTGTCAAAACAGCAACTGTTCCGGTTATTTCACTCATGATTTTCACAACCGGAAAAGATTTGTCTTCTGCCTGCATGTATTCCATTGCGATTGCAATAATTCTTTTTTCAACAAGTTTTTTTAAATATTCTTTGGTTGTTACCGGAAACTGCAGAGGGGAAACCAAAACTTGCCCGGAATGAAACAAATCCAATTCATCTATTGTAGGCGGGACTACTTTCAATACAATATCACATTCAAAAACCCTCTTTTTACTCTCTGTTATTTCCGCTCCCGCTTCACTATATTCATTATCACTATAAAATGATTTTTCTCCGGCTTTTGATTCCAAAATAACTTTGTGGCCATGCAAAGTAAGATTATGAACCGAAGAAGGAACAAGAGACACTCTGTTTTCTTGATATAATGTTTCTTTTGGTATTCCGATTACAAGTTTTTTACCACCGGATGGAATTTTTAATGGACTTTCTTTAACCAGTAAATGGGCTTTAGGAAATACAGATGAGAAAAAATTTTCAGGATTACTCATAAAAAATCAATTTTCTTTCTTCAAAATTATAATTTTTCTCTTAAAATCATCTAAAATTTCTATATTTATTTCAAAATACTCTTCCGGACTGATGTTTTCTATTAGATCAGGCCATTCCACAAAACAATAATTGTGACTATATAAATAATCTTCAATACCTAAGTCAATCGCTTCCTCTACACTATCCAATCTGTAAAGATCGATGTGGTATAACTCTCCATGTGATGAATTGTATATATTTACCAATGCAAAACTGGGACTTACAATATTGTCTTCCGAACCCAAAATAAAAGAAATTTTTTGAATTAAAGTTGTTTTACCCGCACCGAGATCACCTTTAAAATAAAAAAGATTATATTTGGATTCCAAATTTACAATGTAATTTGCGATATCCTCAAGTTCATCAATACCATTTATAATATATTCCTTTAATACCATAATTAATATATTGCTTTGTAACCCCTTAAATATTTATTGATTCAAAATGTCAAAAAGATATTTTCCGTATCCGCTTTTTTCATATTTTTTAGCAAGTTTTTTCAGTTGTTCTATATCGATATATCCTTTTAAATATGCTATTTCTTCAATACAACCGACTTTTAGCCCTTGTCTTTCTTCGAGAACCTGTATGAATTGACTGGCGGCATTTAGAGAAGCAAATGTACCGGTATCCAACCAGGCTGTACCCCTGTCCAAAACATTTACCTTGAGTTTTCCTCTTGACAAATAATGTCTGTTAACATCCGTTATTTCATATTCTCCTCTTGCACTGGGTTTTAGTTCTTTAGCAATTTTAACAACTTCATTGTCATAAAAATACAATCCAGGTACCGCATAATTTGACTTTGGAGTTTTTGGTTTTTCTTCAATTGATATGGCATTGAAATTATCATCAAATTCCACTACTCCATATCTTTCCGGATCGTTGACTCTATATGCGAAAACAATTCCCCCATCCGGATCACAACTGTTTTCCAATTGCTTCCACATACCGGTGCCATAAAAGATATTATCTCCTAAAACCAATGCAACTTTGTCATCGCCGATAAAGTCTTCCCCCAATACAAACGCCTGAGCTAAACCATTTGGATTTTTTTGTTCTTTATAATAAAACTTACATCCTATTTCACTTCCGTCTCCGAATAATTTTTTAAAATTAGGAAGATCTTGTGGTGTTGAAATTATCAGTATTTCCTTTATCCCCGCCCACATCAAGGTAGAAACCGGATAATAAATCATCGGTTTATCATAAATCGGCATTAGTTGTTTGCTTACTGCGATTGTTAGAGGATACAATCTTGTGCCCAATCCTCCTGCTAATACAATTCCCTTCATTATTATAAATTTTTTATGATGTTAAAAAGTCCATTTTTTCTATGATATTATGTCTCGTTAAATCAAAACAGGAAGGTACCACGGATACATATCCGTTTTCCAATGCCCACAGGTCGGTGTCAGTAGCATCTTTTTCGAGATTCTCAAACTTTCCTGTCAACCAATAATAAGGTACACCCCTCGGATCTATAGACTCTGAAAATTCTTCGACCCATTTCCCTCTTGCCTGTCTGCATATTTTTATACCTTTTATCTCATCTTTAGGTAAATTTGGAATATTTACATTCAATAATACAGCTTCTCCTCTGTTATTTTCCAACATTCTATTGATTATGATTTTCGCATAATAGGCTGCAGCGGAAAAATCGGCATTTAACGAGAAGTCATCGAGAGAAAAACCTATAGAATTAATTCCTTCCAATGCCCCTTCCATAGCTGCAGACATTGTTCCCGAATAAATAATGTTGATAGAAGCATTACTGCCATGATTAATACCTGATAAAACCAAATCTACTTTTCTTCCCTTTAAAATAGTATCTTTTGCGAGTTTTACACTGTCGGCAGGAGTCCCCGTACATTCCCAAGTTTCCACTCCATCAAATGCATCTACCTTGTGCAATCTAATAGGATTTTTTATAGTTACTGCATGTCCTTGTCCCGATTGAGGTTTGTCCGGCGCCACTACTATTACTTCTCCGAAAGATTTGGCTACTTCAACAAGAATTTTAATTCCCGGCGCCCAAACACCATCATCATTTGAAATAAAAATAAGAGGTTTTTGTTTGTTTATCATATTTGTTTTTTTATAATTTAATCAAGTATTATTTATAGATTCATAAATAAGTACTATCTGAGTAGTTATAATTGGGAAAAAACGGTAATTAACTTTTCTTTTTCCTTTTCCCAAATCATATATTGGGAAGCTTCCAGCGAATTTTGTCTTAAATCATTATATCTATTCTTATTCAAAACTAAATTTTCTACCAACTTGCAATTGATCTCAGGTTCTAATGTTTCCGTAAGTATAAAACAATTATATTTGTTATTTATTATTTTGTATTCATCAAAATTCATTGTTAGGCAAGGTATACCGAGATGCATATAATCAAAAATTTTGTTAGCAAGTGAAACTCTGTAATTGGTGGAATTTATATCCAGCAAATTTAATCCTACATGTGATTTTGTTAATAATCCGGGTATTATATCCGGATCAACCCACCCTGTAAATTTTACTCTTTTGTTTAAATTTAATGCTTTTGACATTGCTTTCAATTCATCTTCCAAATCTCCTCCACCTATCAATAACAGTTTGTACCTGCTATTCAAAAATGTCATCATTTTAAGAGCACTTTTAAGCCCTCGTCCCTCGTTTAAAGCTCCTACATAACTGATTATAATGTCTCTTTTCAGATTTATATCAGGAATTTCAATATTTTTAAACCTTGATTTTAAAGGATAATTTTTTATTACATAATATTTTTGTCCGGTTTTATTTTCATATAGTTTTTTAAGACTTCCGGAAACCGTATAATTAACTTTTATTTTTGTCAATATCATTTTTTCTATAAAATTCCAAATACTTTTTTTTAGTCTCCTGTTTTGCAATTCCGGTACTCCGGTAAAATATTCATGGGCATCAAAAACAATTTTTTTTCTTTTTATTCGAGCTGCGAAAAATACGGCTAAAACAGTATCCGTGTCCACAGGATTGGCAATATCAAAAGTATGGAACATCAAATGAATAAATAACCTGATATTATATTCTATGTAAAACAAAACCCCTTTGTTAAAAAGCATTTTAAATCTGATTTGCTTGAAATCTTGCTTTTTCAGGACTAAAGAATCCGGTTTTTTCACACCTATCAATGTCACTTCCGCCCCAAACTCTTGTAATGCATCACAAATTCTAATCATTCTGCGATCTCTAAACAAATCATTGGTTACAGAGCATATAATTTTTTTATTTTTCAAATGAATATTATCCATTTACTTTTTTGATTTTATCTCCGGTAAGTTTTAATTTTCCTTCTTTTATCAACTTTCGGAGCATTTGCAGATTTTTATTTCTGTTCAAATATGTATCCATAAAAGCCAAATCGGTTAGATCCGTATTTTCATTAAAGTCAAAGTTACTTATTTTTTCCCAAAAAGAATTAAAATCGGAATTGCTAAATTTTTTTAGATCGCTTTTCATGCAAATATCGCAAATATTGCAATTACTTTTAATTTTTTCATCAAAATAATTAAGGATGAATTTTTGTCTGCAATTAGAATAGTTTAGATATTTTTCAATAGAACTTATATTATATTTCAATTTATTTTTTCTAAATTCAAGTTCTTGAGTATTTATTTCCTTATTTTCCGGATTTTTAAATATGATTTTAATTTCAGGAAAATTTTGTTGATAATATACATATCCTTTTTTATGTAATTCAGTCAATTTTTCGATAATTTCATTCTTGGATAAGCCTGTTTTAGCAGCGATTTTTTGTTCCGAAACAGGTGAATGTATTGAAAATAAGTCTTCATATAAATAAACAGCTGCCACAATAATTGCATGCCCTTTTTTATCCGTTTTTTCAATACCGGATAATGTATTATTATCAACTGTTATTTTGAGTATCCCAAAAGAATCTCTGACCGGATGATTCAATTCCAGATAACCGTATCGTTCCAGTTCGGTTATCGCTTTATAGGTTTTTTGTGTTGTATAACCGGAAAAGGACAAAAAATTATCAAAATTAAAATTAAATACTAAGTTTTCTCCGGAAAAAGTACTCAATTTATAATACTTTTTAAGACTATTATAGACCGACGAAATAAATTCATGATCCGGAAATACGTTTATATGGTTTTCTTTTAATCTTGAGAGGTTTTTATCATTATAAATAATTACGGCATCAGACATTTTTCCATCTCTGCCTGCTCTGCCGGCTTCCTGATAGTATTCTTCCATGCTTGTTGGTAAATCATAATGAATTACATATCGTACATCCGGTTTGTCTATACCCATACCAAATGCTGTTGTACTGATAATTATGCCTGTTTTATTTTTGAGCCATTTATGTTGAATTTCGGTTCGGGTTTTGTTGTCCATACCTGCATGATAATAATCGGTATCAAAACCTGAATTATTCAGTATGGAACTCAATTTTTCAGTTCCTTTTCGGCTCCTCATATAAATAATGCCGCTTCCACGAAATTCTTTTAACAATAATTCAAGAGTTTTTAGTTTTTTTTCTGTTTTTATAACTCCGAATTTTATATTTTTCTTAAAAAAACTACCTCTAAATACTATTTCATTTGACAATTCAAGATACATTTTTATATCTCTGAGCGTTTTTTTATTTGCTGTAGCGGTAAATGCAGCAATTGAAATATGCGGAAATAGTTTTTTTATAATTGCAATTTTTCTATAATGAGGTCTAAAATCATATCCCCATTGTGAAATGCAATGTGCTTCATCAACGGCGATAAAACTAATTTTTGTTTTACGTAATATCCGGCTGAAACCGGTGGATTGAAGCCTTTCGGGTGAAATATATAAAAGTTTTAATTCATTATTTATAAATTTACTTAATATAAGATCTGTAGTGTTCTTATCTAATCCGGAATGCAATGCCTCTGCTGCGATAGATAAACTTTTTAAGCGTTCAACCTGATCATTCATCAATGCGATCAAAGGGCTTATAACAAGACAGCAGCCTTCCATTGCCATAGCCGGCAATTGAAAACACAGTGATTTTCCACCTCCTGTAGGAATCAAAGCAATAATATCCTTTTTTGATAAAATTGCATCAATTATTTCTTTTTGATTTTTTCTGAAAGAATGAAATTTCCAATATCTATTCAATATCGAATAAACTCTTGTGTCTAAAACCCCGGACATATTACTTTATTCCTTCTTTTGATAGGATTGCCACTGTTCAAAGTATAAACAATATTTATAAAAGACATAGAGTAATAATCTTTTATTTTATCTCCTCCTCTTTGTGATCCTGCGATTCTGGATTCAGGTGAAAAACCGTTATATTCATTAGTTCTGTCTGCCAGAGTTGCCGCCAATTCCCCATTTGTTCTCTTCAATTCGGAATAACCGACATAATCTTTACTAATGTCATCCAGATAATCGGAGTTTGTTCTACGCCATCCCAATTCTAGGGATAGCATTAATGAAGGATTGATTTTGAATTTTATCCCTCCTCCGAAAATCAGACTGATGTCCATTAAGCTGTATTTGGGTCTGTCCGGATGTAGGTATGAGCCTTGTCCTTCAGTGCCAAGTGGTTGTAAATATATCCATTCTCCTTTATAAAATGTTTTCGGATTATAATGAAAAATATTTACTCCGGAATATAAAAAAGGATTTATTCTGTGATTTATGCCCAGAATGTTAAATTCGGCAATTCCCGACAATTCGGTAATGGAAGATTGAAAACTTAAATTTCTTTCCTTCTGCCAGTCTTTTGTGGAAAATGAGTCATCTCCCGAAACAGTACCATGGCCTAAGCTAATTCTTGAGTTAAAATACCGGTTAAAATAGTAATTGTAAATTACCTGGACAGCAGGATGCGATTGTTTTAAATTATTTAGAAGTATGTCACCGCTTAAATCACCGTAATAAGTACTAAGTCCAAAACCGATTCCAATTTCACTCTTTTGAGCACTGATATTGCTGATAAAAACCAATAAAAACGATAAAACAACTAATTTTTTCATCTGTTCAAAAATTTTATTCTTAAAAAATAACGGGGAACTACTTGTATACAATGCTTTATAACCTAAATTATTTTTCCCGTGTAGTTACAATAATCAAATTAATTATTTTTGATGCCGCAAATATATTAAATATTTTTATAATATGTAAAAATTTGATAATAAAATTACAAAATTGTTTCATCAATATAAAATTCTACATTTTCTTTAACAACAATATCGAGGGGAAGATATTGTTTGCTTTGGGTTGATTTTTTGTGAATTATATAATCAATGCCGAGTATTACGCTTTTAAAACCTTGTTGGATTGGATTTTGATTTATAAGGAAATCAATTTTATTTTCTTTTAATAATTTTACATTTGGTTCAATTGTATCAAAACCAATGATAATATATTTATTAATTTCATCTTCATCTAATAAATTCAATAGTTTATAAGCTCTTGAATTTGTGAAAAACAAAACTTTTAAATAAGGATGTTTCTTTTTTAAATTTTGATAAAACAATTTTAGTTTAAATTCATTTCTAAAATTTTTTACATCATAAAGGTGAATTCTTTTTTCATCCAGAGCATTATCTTTAAAATAGTCGATTAGACCATAATATTTTCCGGAATAATGTGGTGCGTTTGTAGCTTTATGAGCAAGATTCAACATTACTATCTCATCTCTATGATTTAAACCCATGTTTATCAGTTTGCCTACGAGATACCCGCTTTTATACGAGTTTTGGCCTATATATGAAAGAATACTATCATGTTCAACTTCGGAATTGAATGTGATAATCGGCACTTGTTTTTTTTTGGCATATTCCAAAAGTTTTAACGATTCTTTCCAAAATAAAGGTGCTAAAATTATAATATCAGGCAATGAATCAATAGCTTTTTTAAATTGAGTTTTAAATTCTTCTTTATCAAAAAGATTGAATTTCCATGAATCGAAAATTATTCCGTAATCTTTGATTGAGTCGATAGCTTTATCCATACCTTTTTTTGGCAATTCCCAAAAAATATCACTGGATTCATCAGGGCATACGATGACAATTCTATGTGTTTTTGTAGAAGCAAGACGACTGGCGAGAATATTTTTTTTATAATTTAAATCTTTTGCTATTTGCAATATTCTTTTTTCAACATCTTTAGACACTTTTCCTCTGTTATTAATTACCCTGTCAACAGTACCTCTCGACACATTAGCAAGCTTTGCGATATCTTTAATGGTAACCCTTTTCATTACAATTTAAAATGAATAAAATTTTAAAAGTTGTCTCTTTTCGTGCAAATACTAATTTTTCTGCAAATATAAAAATTTAATGATGTAATGGTATTTTTTTTATAAATATAATATTTTTTTAAAATAATTGTGCACGTGCAAATTTTTTTTATAACTTTACCCGAAAATATAGTTATACTTTAATTTTTATATTTAAAGTCTACTATATCCCGTGAACTTGCAGTGTCAAAAAAGGCACCAAATAATTAAGTTTTTAATTTGATTCGAATCACATTCGAATATAAGTATATTATTTTATCATTAAAATATTATTTTATGAAATGAAACTTGTATTTTATTGAAAATCCTAAATTTCCTGTTTGGAAAAACATGAAATTCCTTTTTTTAATGGGAATTTTGTTTTTAGGTTTAAATCTTTCAGCTCAAAAGATTACCGGTAATGTCAAAGATGCCGATACCGGAGAGCCTCTGATAGGTGCTACGATTATGGAAATGAATACCAATAATGGTGTTGTTTCCGACTTGGACGGAAATTTTACTATTAGAGTAAAATCTCCGGATGCGAAATTAAAAATAACCTATGTCGGTTATGCTGACGTAG
>JALSPW010000066.1 GCA_026985735.1 Saprospiraceae bacterium | reverse complement strand
TATAAAAGAATTGGCTTCACAAGTGGGTGTAGAAAACACCATGCCCTTGAACAAACTAAGTTCATATATAGAAAAAGCAAAAACAGAGGGTCGACAAATACATTTTTTACCTCCATACAGAGCCCACACAAAACTATTCTTGGAAGATTTAACCGGAATTCCCGCTCCTGAGACTTCATCACGAGCTTCCAAAGAGTTAATAAAAGCAGTTGTCGATATGAGATTGATAAAAGATGAATTTGAGATAAAATATCTTGATGATATCATGGATGTAGCTTATGAAATGCATGTCACTGCAATGATAATGGCAAGAGAAGGCGTTTATGAAAGAGAAATTGTAGGGACAATGGAAGGAATAGTTGCCGGATTTGGAGGAGATGTCTCGTTCCCTATTATTTTATCTAAAAGAGGAGAAATACTGCATAATGAAAATCATGAAAACCAATTGAAAAACGGTGATTTATTATTGGTAGATGCAGGTTTTGATTCTCCCATGGGTTATGCCACGGATCATACAAGAACTTTTGCAGTTGGTGGGCATTTTTCACAAATTCAAAAAGATATTTATAATATTGTTTTAGCAGCAAATGATTCTGTCCATAATGCTTCTGCTCCGGGTATCCAATATAAAGAAATGCATTTTTTAGCATGCGAAGTTATCACTCAAGGACTTATTGATATGGGAATAATGAAAGGCAATGTCAATGATGCTGTCAATTCAGGAGCTCATACATTGTTTATGCCTCATGGCCTCGGACATGCAATGGGGCTTGATGTCCATGATATGGAAGGGCTTGGTGAGGATTTTGTCGGATATGGTGATGAATTAAAAAGAAGTACTCAATTTGGAACAGCCTATTTAAGATTTGCCAGGACACTTAAGCCCGGACATGTAATTACCAATGAACCGGGTATTTATTTTATACCTGCTTTGATAGACAAATGGCAAGCGGAAGGATTAAACAAAGATTTTATAAATTACAACGAGGTAAATAAATTCAGAAATTTCGGAGGCATAAGACTTGAAGATGATATGCTAATTACTGAAAACAGTTCCAGAAACCTTGGCAAAACCCGTATCCCGATATATTTGGATGAATTGTCCGATATTATAGGTAAAGAATAATATTTTATATTGTGAAAGATAAAAAAATACTTGTTACTGGAGGTACCGGATTTGTCGGATCATATATTTTAAGACTTCTTTTACAAAAAGGATATACCAATGTACATTCTATTAAAAGGAAATCAGGAAAATTGGATTTAATAGCTAATGAATCAAAAAAAATAACATTTCATACTGCAGAAATCAATGATATTCCATCCCTTGAAGATGCAATTAAAGATATGGACTATGTAATACATACGGCAGCGGTTGTATCTTTCAGGCCAAAAGACAGAAAAATAATGATGAAAGTTAATGTGGAAGGAACGGAAAATGTGGTCAATATTTGCCTTGGCAATAATATTAAAAAATTGATTCATGTTAGCTCAATTGCATCATTGGGAAGAAAAAAGTCAGGAAAAATAATCAATGAAAATACCAAATGGGAAGAAAGCTCAAATAATTCGGATTATTCTGTTTCCAAATATTTGTCCGAAATGGAAGTTTGGCGAGGTTATGCCGAAGGATTGGATATGGCTATATTGAATCCCTCAATGATAATGGGAGCCGGATTTTGGGATAAGGGAACTAATGAAATTATTAAAAAAGTAAATTCCGGATTACTGTTTTATCCAACGGGGACCAATGGTTTTGTAGATGTCAGGGATGTAGCTGAAATGGCAGTGTTATTAATGGAAAAAGATGTTTCGGGTGAAAGATTTATTTGTTCAGCGGAGAATATTAAATTAGAAAAACTTCTATCCGATATTGCAATAGGATTGGGTAAAAATCCTCCGGGCATAAAACTTTCAAAAACCATTATGAATTTTGCAGCCTTTTTTATTGATATCATCAGTCACATACCGGGATATAACTCCAATCTGAGTTCACAATCTATAAAAAACACCTTTTTTGATTCGTTGTATGACAATACCAAGTCAAAAGAGATTTTAGAATTTAAATATAGAGATATAAGCAAAACCCTAACTGAAACTACCGGATTATTTAATAAGACCTATCCTGAAGGTAAAGATTTTGCTATTTTGGATTTTTAAATAAATATCTATTATTCATTTCCAAACTTTATATTAACCGGATTGTTATTATGAATAGTTACTGAAAATTCAATAATGGAACAATTATGAATTTTGATTAAAAAAATTCGAAATATACTTAATCGGTTCGGTATAATTTACAAATTTGAAACACATGAAAACAAACAAAAAATTTGCATTGATAATAATGGACGGCTGGGGCAAAGGACAAAACCCGGAAATTGATGCTATTGCAAAAGCAAATACTCCATTTTATGATTATCTTTTGAAAGAATTTCCCAATTCCGAACTAAAAACTTATGGGAAATATGTTGGATTGCCTGATGGACAAATGGGGAATTCCGAAGTTGGACACATGAATATCGGTGCAGGCAGAATTGTATATCAAGATCTTGTAAAAATTAATAAAGCTATTGAATCAGGTGAGTTAGGAAATAATCAAGTGATTAAAGATATGATTTTATATGCAAAAAACAATAAAAAACCGGTACATTTATTGGGGCTGTTGTCTGATGGAGGTGTACATTCACACATAAGTCATTTATTTGCATTGATTGATATTTTTTATCGCAATAATATACCCGTATACATACATGCATTTATGGATGGAAGAGATACCGACCCTCATAGTGGCAAGAAATATATGCAGGCATTATTGGATTATATAGACGACAAACAAAATATTAAAATTGCTACAATTTCAGGGCGGTTTTACGCTATGGACAGGGATAAAAGATGGGATAGAATAAAAGAAGCTTATGATGCATTGGTACTTGGTGAAGGAGAAGAAGCACGAAATCCGATGTACGCTATAAATACCTCATACAGAAATGGAATCACTGATGAATTTATCAAACCTGTAGTGATACAAGACGGAACCGGAGAACCGGTAGGGACCATAGAAGATGGTGATGCAGTACTGTTTTTCAATTTCAGATCCGACAGACCAAGGGAATTGACTTATGTATTAAGTCAGGAAGATATGAAGGAAAATTTTATGGAAAAATTGAATTTATATTTTGCTACAATGACAGTTTATGATGAGAATTTCAAAGATTTACATATCGTTTTTAACAAAGAAAATTTAAAAAATACTATAGGTGAAGTTTATTCAAAAGCAGGTAAATCTCAAATCAGAATAGCGGAAACAGAAAAATATGCGCATGTTACTTTTTTCTTTTCCGGTGGCCGGGAAGAGAAATTTCCTGGCGAAAAAAGGATACTCATACCGTCACCTAAAGTTGCAACTTATAATCTCAAACCGGAAATGAGTGCATTCGAAGTCACTGATGCGATAGTTAAAGAAATTGATATAAGCCAACCGGATTTGATTGTTTTGAATTATGCCAATGGCGATATGGTAGGCCATACCGGAGATTTTGAAGCGGCCCAAAAAGCCGTAGAAGCAGTTGATCAAAATCTAAAACGCTTGGTAACGAAAGCATTGAAATTTGATTATAATATTCTAATTACTGCAGATCATGGTAATGCAGATTACATGATAAATCCTGATGGTACACCAAATACTGCACATTCTATGAATCCAGTACCTTTCATTTTCATTACAAATGAAGAAGTCAACAATTTCACTATAAAAAATGGCAAACTTTCAGATATCGCTCCTACAATTTTATCATTGGCCGGAATGGATATACCTGAAGAGATGACAGGAGAAGTGCTAATATCAAAACAACTTCAAAGCAACTGAATCATTGAAAATTAGAGTAATCCATAAAATTAATAAAATTATTTTATTTAAAATATTTTAACTTTTTCTTTTATAATGACTGATGGTCCAATAGAGAAACGTGTGAACAAATCTAACTCGACATGAAAAAGCATGTTGTAAATCATTTTTCAATAATTGAAGGTAGGACTTGAAAGCATGCGATAGCGTGACTTCAAAGCCGGCTTTTTACTCATAATTCATCATTCATAATTCATCATTCATTTTTTTATCTTTCAAACTTTATACTGTGAACTTCATACTTTGAACTTTGAACTTTGAACTTTTGCCTTTGAACTTTTGCCTTTGAACTTTGAACTTTGTCCTTTCCTAGCCAAGCTACCTCCCAGCCTCCTGTTTCTCCGCACG
>JALSPW010000065.1 GCA_026985735.1 Saprospiraceae bacterium | reverse complement strand
AATAAGGCTGGAAAAACAAAGATGCCAAAATTGGCTCAACATTATCATGCCTTTTGGCTAATACATCTTTTTTGTACTTTTTTTTAGCAATTCACCCTGAATTGCTGGATACTGCCGTTATTTGCAAATGAATCAATAGCACCGGCAATATTTTCTTTATACATAACGGCAGCTATTATACCGGGAATAACAACAATCAGGGGTACAATTATTTTCAAAAATGCAGCAAAAGCAATTCCGTTTTGAGCCTCTTTCTGTGATTTTGCCGCCAATGCCCTCTGAATAATATATTGATTAAAACCCCAATAATATAAGTTCGCCACCCACATACCTCCAATCAAAACCGCAATACCGGGCAAATTTGAAAATTCAGGATTGTCCCTGCTTATTATCATGTGAAATTTATCCCCCGCTACATCATAAATATGTTCCAAACCATGCAAAATACCACCTGTTACAGTAACATGATTCAATGCTATAAAAGTCGTAATAAGTCCTCCGGCAATAAGTAAAACAACTTGTATAACATCTGTCCATGCAACTGCAGATAATCCACCCCAAACCGAATATGCAGCAGCAAATAAAGCCAAACCTAACATATATAATACTATATCAGAACCGTCTCCCACACTTAAAATTGTATCAAGAGCTTTGCCTCCCAGGTAAATCACGGAAGTCAGATTAACAAAAACAAAAAGGGATATCCAAAAAACAGCCAAAATAGTCTTTAATGAAGTATTAAACCGTTTTTCCACAAATTCCGGTATGGTATATATTCCTTGTTTTAAAAATACCGGTAAGAAATATTTTCCCACAATAATCAAAGTCAATGCAGCCATCCACTCGTACGATGCGATAGCCAATCCAACCGCAAATCCAGAGCCCGACATTCCGATAAATTGCTCAGCTGATATATTAGCAGCTATTAAGGACGCTCCAATAGCCCACCAAGGTAAAGTTTTTCCAGCTAAAAAATAATCTTCCGTAGTTTTTACTTCACCCTTTTTAGTCCTGGACATAAATAACCCGACAAATAAGATTACTACCGCATATAATCCGAAAATCAAATAATCAATAAGAACAAATTGTTGATTCATAATCCGCGATTTTACCAATAAATACCCGCAAAATACAAACATTTTTTAGTTTCACTATAATTTGAATTATAAATAATTTAAAATAAAAATGTAATACAGAAAAAATGCAATATCAAATTTCTAATAAAATCTTCTATATTTTTCTTTTAAATATCATCGTTTTACATTTTTTAAAATATCTTAAGCTCATAAAATATTCTGACCTGACAAATATAAAAATTTTAGTGTTTTATTAACAACACCAATTAAATAAAGCATACATTTGCATTTTCAATCACCGGGTTGAGGCTGAAAAAACTTGCCAAAATGATTCTTCCCGAGTAGTTACCAAAAATCTAACTATGAAATCTGGTAAAATAAAATTAAACAATATGGAGTTCTATGGTTTTCATGGAGTTCCCGATTCCGAAAGAAAAATAAAACAACTTTTTGTAATAAGTGTATCTTTTGATTTTGATTTCACACAAGCTGCACTTAATGACAATATCAAAAAAACAATTAATTATGTAAAAGTATATGATATATGTAAAAATGAATTAAATAAAGAGTATAAACTTATTGAAAGTATAGCTTACAACATTGCACATGCTATAAAAAATTCATTTTCCAAAATTTCAAATATAGAAGTTAAAATTGCCAAACCTCAAGTTCAGATAAAAGGTAAATTAGAAAATGTAGAAGTTATTTATAATTTATAATGTTCATCTTAAAATTAACATGAAATTTATTAATCATAAAATACATACACAAATACGATTAAAAAAAATCATGTATAAACGAATCGGTTTGGTATTATTTACAAAAATTTTAGAATAGTCTCATATTCATTATTTATAAAATTTTAAATACATGAAACTAATCAATACCAATAACTGGAAAAGAAAAGAATACTTTGACTTTTATTCAAAATATGAAGATCCTTTTTTAGGGATTGTCTCCCGGGTTGAATGCACTTCTGATTATCTAAAAGCTAAAAGCCAAAAAACATCCTTTTTTTCATCATATTTACATAAAGCTCTAATTGTCATTAACCAAATAGAAGAATTCAAATTTCGAATTTTAGACAATAAAGTAGTTATGTACGAACAAATTCATTGTGCTTCAACTATTGGCAGAAAAGATAATAGTTTCGCATTTTCATTTTGTTTGTTTAACAAAGACTATCATCAATTCGATATTAATTTGAAAAATGAAATAAGTCAAGTAGAAAAATCAACCGGTCTAAGAGAAGTTAATGATGGATATAGAATGGATGTAATCTATTTTTCAACTTTACCTTGGACAACTTTTACAGGAATTAAGCATCCTGTCAAATTAGGCACAAAAGAAAGTATCCCTAAAATCACTTTTGGAAAAGTATATCAAAAAGAGGGAAAGTGGTTTATGCCAGTTTCTGTTGATATTCATCATGGATTTGCTGACGGGTATCATGTCAGTAAATTTTTCGAAAATTTCGAAAAATTATTAAATAAAAATCATACTCATTAATCTAACTCTTCATAGTCCGCAAAATCTTCTGCCTGTGTATCTTTTCCGACACTATTATCATTATCCTGAGGAGGATTTATTTTCTTAGTGTTAAATAATATTTTATATGCAAAATAGACAATAAGAATAGTAAAAATTAGTTTCATTATAAAATAATTTTAAATAATTTATTTACAAATATAATATAATTTCTCTGGTTTTAAATTTTTATCATATAAAATAGCTATTTTTGCCAAAACATACAAAACCATTCTAATATGAATTACAAAAAACTAACTAATATCACAGGATATTTAGTATTCATTATTACTTTTATTGTTTATTATTTCTCCGTTGAAAGAACAGGAAGTTTATGGGATTGCGGAGAATTTATTTCCGGAGCTTATAAACTTGAAGTTGTTCACCCTCCGGGAGCATCCTTGTTTATTTTAGTAGGCAGTTTATTTACAAATATTGCCAAATTACTATCCGATAACCCTTCGGATATTGCATTTGCAGTAAATCTTATGTCCGGATTATTTTCCGCTTTAGCTGCTATGTTTATTGCTTGGACCACTATCATATTGGGAAAATTGGCCTTTGCAGGTAAAGGTGGTAAACTGAATAAAGCACAAATGATAAGTGTCGCAGGTGGTGGATTTGTTGCCGGATTATCAGCAGCCTTTGCTATTTCGATATGGTTTTCAGCAGTAGAAGGAGAAGTTTATAGTATGTCGACTTTCTTTACTGCACTTACTATCTGGGCAGCATTCAAATGGTATAATTTGCCCGATACAAAAGAATCAGACAGATGGCTGTTATTTGCAGTATTTTCTATTGCCTTATCTACAGGAGTTCACTTACTTAGTGTTTTGGCTTTTCCTATAATAGCTTTACTTTTTTATTATAAGAAATATAAAACCCATACCACAAAAGGGATAATTATCAGCCTCGTTATTGGTGTTTTGATGATTGGCATTGTGCTTAAAGTAATAATTGCAGGTATTCCTACATTATGGACATGGTGGGAGCTTTTTACTGTAAATACATTAGGATTAGCTTTTCACTCGGGACTAATTCCTACAATTCTCACCATAGGTGGATTGATATATCTGGGCTTATGGTATGCCAAAAAACATAATAATTATTTAATTCATTTATTTTCTCTTAGTGTTTTACTATTAGTGATCGGATTTTCCACAATAGGAATAGTGGTTGTAAGAGCTAATGCAGATACTCCTATCAATATGAATGTTCCAAGTGATGCATTCAGACTTTTACCTTATCTAAACAGAGAGCAATACGGAGAGAGACCATTGTTAAGAGGTCCGCATTATAAAGCAAAACCGGAAAAATATGAAACAACTCCGCGATATGGAAAAGTTGGAGATAAATATGAAATTGTCAATGAAAAAATCACTCCTGTCTATAAAGAAAAAGATATGATGTGGTTTCCCCGTATAGGGCACAATGACGGAGCTCATACTAAATTGTATGAAGCTTGGGGTGCAAAGAAAAACGGAAGACCCGGAATGGGATTCAATTTATCTTTTTTCTTTAGATATCAATTGGGATGGATGTATTGGCGTTATTTCGCTTGGAATTTTATCGGTAAACAAAATAAAAAACAAGGTTATTTTTCCTGGGATGTATCAAAAGGAAATTGGATTTCCGGTATCAAACCTATTGATGACGCAAGATTGTACAATTCTTCTTTCGAACCGGACTCAATGAAAAGGGACCAAGCTCATAACACATATTATTTTCTGCCGTTCCTCTTCGGACTTCTTGGGCTATTATTTCAGTATCAAAGAAGAAAAAAAGAATTTTTTGCAATTTTAATCTTATTTTTAATCACAGGTATCGGGATTATCATTTATTCCAATCAACCTCCAAATGAACCGAGAGAAAGAGATTATGTATTAGCCGGCTCGGTATTAACTTTTGCAATGTGGATTGGTTTGGCTGTACCCGCATTGTATTCTTTGTTGATAGAAAAACTAAAATTCAGCAAAACGGTTATTGCCGGATTGTCCTTTATTGTTGTTCTTTCGGCTCCTGTTATCATGGGATTTCAGAATTATGACGATATGAGTAGGATGACTCATTATGCAACCAGGGATTATGCATCAAATTTCCTTAATTCCTGTGATAAAAATGCTATTATATTTACTTATGGGGACAATGATACATATCCTCTTTGGTATGCTCAGGAAGTCGAAGGTATCAGAACGGATGTAAGAGTGGTAAATCTCAGTTTGATAGCTGTGGATTGGTACATCAACAAACTCAGAAACAAAGTCAATAATTCTCCTGCCATAAAATTATCCATACCTCCGGATAGTATCAGGGGAAATAAACGTAATCAAATGGTGTTTTACAATCCTAATTTAAATAAGATGAAAGAACCATGGCCATTGAAATCAGTATTGAAATTTATGGCGGGAAAGCATCCAATAAGAGGAAATAATAATACATTTCCAAGTTATATACCTACTCAAAGAATGTATATTCCTGTCAATAAGGAAAAAGCTATTAAATCAGGTTGGGTAAGTATTGCAGACAGTGCCAATATTGTCGACAGTATTCCTTTGAATTTCGATAAAAAAACATATCTTACAAAAGATGATATTGCCATATTGGATATCCTTGCAAATAATCTTGGAGACCGCCCGATATATTTTTCAGTCACTGTAAGGAATGAAAAACTTATGGGTTTGAATAATTATACCGAATTGGAAGGTTTGGGATTGAGAATAATCCCTGTAAAATCCAAAGGTGACAAAAGAATGGGAATTTACGGAAGCGGTAGAGTTGATGCCGATAAAATCTATGAAAATGTAATGACAAAGTGGAAATGGGGTAATTTCAATACGCATGAAACTTTTATAGACGAAAGTTATAGCCCGGAAATCAGTGCAATGAAAATGGTTATGACCCGGGGCGCAAAAGAATTTATCGCCAGAGGAGAAAAGAAAAAAGCTGCGGATCTTGCAAAAAAATATTTTGAAGCTTTTCCTCATTACAATTTCCCTTATGATTATTCGGTTATTCCGTTTATAGAAGTACTCGTATCGGCCGGTGAAATCGAAGAAGCGGAAAAACATATAGATATTTTGGCAAATGAAGTTGATCAATATATGCAATTTTTCTATTCGCTGGATAAAGATGATCTAAATTCATTTGATACGGAAATTCAAAAGACACAATTGGCAATCGGAGGTCTTTTGAGACTTCTTCCAAAATTGAATGATAAAGATTATCAAAATAAAATCGAAACTATGCTCAAACCCTATATGGACAGGGAATCATTGCAATAAAATTTAATTCAAACAAACCCGGTAATTGCCGGGTTTGTTTTTTATTTATAAACCCAATACAGATGAAGACTATATCAATAGGTTGTGATCATGCCGGATATGATTACAAAAAATCCATAATAAAAATGTTAACAAAAATGGATTACGAAATTATCGATCATGGAGCATACAGTAATGAATCCACTGATTACCCGGACCATATACATCCTGTAGCGGAAGATGTGGAAAACGGGAAAGCATTTTGTGGTATTATAATGTGTGGTAGCGGCAACGGTGCTGCAATAACAGCCAATAAACATCAAAAAATACGTGCTGCTTTGTGTTGGAAAAAAGAACTCGCTGCTTTGGCACGTCAACACAACAACGCTAATATTCTGGCAATGCCTGCACGCTTTGTTAGTCTTAGATTAGCAAAAGAAATGGTAAAAATATTCTTAAATACGGATTTTGAAGGAGGAAGACACCAAAGGAGAATTGATAAGATTCCTATTGAGTGCTAGATCTTAACATAATAAACTTGAGTTTCTAAATATTTTTACAATTCAGTACAACTGACCCGTAAAAATAATAATTTTAATAACATCTTGAACATGAGACAAATATTTGAGAATTGAGAATTGATAATTGATAATGAAAAAAGACCAAAAGTCATTAAAATATATATAAACCGGTTGAACTGGTAAAACATTCTAATGAAGCACTTCAGACCAAGTACCTCTATTGACAGATTACAAAAAAAAATCAAAAGACAAAGTTCAAAGGACAAAGTTTGGAAAATAAAAAATAAAAGAAATTAATGATGAATTATGAATGGTGAATTACGAATTACGACTGAAATAGAAGATAGCTAAATATTGAATTTTAGTATGTTGTAAAATTTTAAAGATGCCGCAAATTTAATTGAAATAAAAGGACAAGTCCAGCGGGACGACATATTATAGCCCCGAACGTAAGTGCGGGGTAAAAAGTAGTCTCCTTGATTGTTTGTGGTATGATTTTAATGAATAGTAACAAAATAACAAATGAAGTGAAGCAATATTAAGCCGGCTTTGAAATCATGATATTGCATGCTTTCAAGTCCTACCTGCAATTATTGAAAAATGATTTACAGCAGGCTATTTTAATATCCTTCCAGAGAGATTAAATTTGAAAAGATGATTAATCATGAAGCCAAGCAAATACCGGCAGCATTAATCTGTCATGATTTTATAGACAGACACTATTTAACATTGGATTTTTTTCTCAATAGCCATAAACCAAAAAAAGTAATTCCTGCATTAATCAACAATAGTTCAAAACTAAATTGATATTTCAAGTTTATCATTTTAGGTAAAATAGATATGAAATATGTCAAAAAAGGTGAAATAATAACAACAATAGGAACAAATTTATCTTTGATTTGAAATTTAGTAAACAATCCGAAACTAAACATTCCCAACAATGGCCCATAAGTATATCCTGCAAAAGTAAAAATCGAAGATATAATACTATTATCGGTAATTATCAATTTATATAAAATCAAAACAAAGATAAAAAACAAGGATATAAGAATATGGACTTTCTTTCTGATTCCTTTTTGTTTTTCTTTAGGGTATTTCTTATCAATCTCCAACAAATCCAAACTTATTGAAGTCGTAATTGCTGTCATCGAAGAATCTGCACTTGAATAAGCTGCGGCAATTAATCCTAATATGAAAAATATGGAAGCTGATATACCCAAACCCGTTTTTACGGCAATGTAAGGAAATATTTTATCCCCTTTAATACCCATAGCATCCAAATCAATACCGTTTTGCTTAGCATACATAAGCAATAAAACACCCAGAGATAAAAATAATACATTAACAAAAAACAGAGATATTGAAAACCAATACATATTCTTTTGTGAATCTTTGAGATTTTTCACCGTAAGGTTTTTTTGCATCATTCCCTGATCCAATCCTGTCATTGCAATCGCTATAAATACACCGGCTAAAAATTGTTTCCAAAAATAATTTGCTGCATTATAATCATCAAAGAAAAATATTTTAGAATATGGACTTTCTATTACCGCATCAACCATTTTCCCAAAAGAAAGATCCAAATTCTTTCCTATTAAAAAAATAGAAATCCCCATTGCTACCAACATAAATAATGTCTGTAATGTATCAGTAAAGATAATTGTCTTAATGCCTCCTTTAAATGTATAAACCCATATCAATACTATTGTAATAGTACTGGTAACCCAAAAAGATATTCCCATCTCATCAAAAATCAATAATTGCAACACACCGGCAACCAAAAACAAACGTAAAGAAGCTCCCGCAATTCTTGCTATCAAAAACAAAATAGCCCCTATCTTATGCGATACCTCTCCAAATCTTTCATTCAAATACTCATAGATAGAAGTAAGATTCATCCTGTAATAAATAGGTAACAATACAAGTGCTATTACAAAATATCCTACAACAAAACCCATTACCATTTGCAAATACGCAAAACTCTTTTCTTCAACCCAACCGGGTACTGAAATAAATGTAATACCGGATAAAGTAGCCCCTATCATTCCAAACGCAACCAAATACCAGGGAGCTTGTCTTTTTGCACGAAAAAAAACATCATTAGAATCTTCTTTTCCCGTTAAAAACGATATTAAAATCAATACTAAAAAATATACTACTATTATAATCATTATAGATTGTGGAGAAAGACCTGTCATAATTTGCTCTTTTTTCTAACGAAGATAAGTTTTTTTCTTTATCTTAGAAATTTTTTATCTATAATTATTGTTAATGTATTATTAAACTTTAATTAAATTTATAAATTTTTATATTATTTTTGAATTTTAATGATTTTATATACATACACTAAATTACACTTATACATTATTAATTAATATCAATAAACGGGATATGACATCTAAAAAGAATTTTTTAATTATAATTTTGATTATTATATTTGATAGCAGTTTTTTCTACAGCCAGTTGTCCGGAGCAACTCTGGGCAAAGAAAAAAACGGATATTCATTTGGAGTTTCTTATGGAGGCGCAAATCAATTCAGTGATATTCCGACTAATTCCAAAAGCTGGGGAACCTCTTTGTCAATGGGGAAAAACCTGTATTACGACGAAGACAGCCCCATTGCATTTGACTTATTGGGAAATCTTTCTTATTTCATCACCAAAGGTCTGGATTTGGATCCTAAATTAAAACCTTTTAATAATTCCGTTCTTCAGAATACTAATTATGATATATTTTATTTTAATTATAAAAATTCTATGTTTAATATCGGACTAGATGGTAAAATAACACTGAATAAATATAGACAAGAACATAAATGGTATACTTCTTTATTATTAGGCGGCAACTGGGGAATTTATACCGTTAATATGGATATTAACGATCAATCCGGTAAGGATTATAATTCTCAATTCAAAGAAATTCAAAATTTATCAGATAAAGAAAAGAAAAAACAATTAAAAACTATTTTGGATGGAAAATATGAAACCAAAGCCACCGGATTTGATAAACTGGGGCTCAAATCGACATTGATGCCTTCTTTTGGAATAGAAGCGGGATATGATTTAACGGATTATTTAAGCATATATGTCTCTGATAAATTATATTATGCAAATACCAATTACATAGACGGAGAAATCACAACAGATAATACCAATGATTTTTTAAATTATTATAGCATTGGATTGAATTATTATTTTCACAAAAATCATCCCGCATATAAATCTTACTCTCCTGTAACAAATGAAGAACCAGATAATGATACCGGATATAAAATCCCAAAAGAAGTAGAAGAGCACAATTTTCCGGAAGTGAAAATAATTATTCCCGAAGAAAGACCTTTTATTAGCTCAAGCACAGAACTACTTGTTAAGGCAAGAATCAGCAACATCAAATCAGCTCTTGATATATATTGCAAAGTCAACGGAGAACAAGTTGCTTTCGATTTTAATACGAAATTCATACAATTTATAGCTCACCTTATTCCCGGAGAAAATAAAATTATGATTTATGGTAAAAATGAATTTGGACAAAGTCGCGATATCATATCTGTTTATTATGCAAATGAACGTGAAGAAATAACAGAACCTGAAATAAAACTTATAAATCCAAAAGAACAGGTTACCAAATCGGATGAAGATATCTTAACTATAAAAGCTATTATTCCTTTTGTGAAAGATAAAAACGATATACAAATTCTTGCCAACGGACAAGCATTTAAAAAATATAAATATAATCCTGAAACAGGTGAATTTAAAATAAAGGTAAGACTTGCGGAAGGTCTGAATAAATTTGAGATTATAGCTGAAAACGAAAAAGGTAAAGTAAATAATCAATTTGATGTTTATTATAAAATGGATCCTCCCAAAGAAAATAAGGAAAATACTACTCCTGTTGAAAATAATACTTCCGGTTCAGATGAAAAACCAAAAATAGAAATAATAAATCCCGTATCTTCAACTGTCAATCTGAAAAATACCGATTTACTTGATTTTGAGGCAAAGATAACAGGTTTAAATGATAAAAATCAAATAATATTTACAGTCAATGACCGAAAAAATAAATATTTTGATTTTGATCCTGTTTCAGGTATTCTCAAAGATAAGATCAGTCTTTTTGATGACATTTCCATAATTAAACTCGTAGCAGAAAACGATTTTGGAATAACGACAAAAGAAATGACAGTTTTGATAAATGATGCTAAATATGATAAAGATGATAATATCAAAAAGGAAATAGAATTTATCGATGTCACACAACCCGATGAAGATTGTAAAATAAATATTAAAGTCAAAATCGATAATGCAACTTCAAAAAATGAATTAAAACTATTCTTAAATCAATTTGAAATAAAAAATTTCTCTTTTAACAACACAAAACATATACTTAAAAGTACTCTGTATTTGGACGAAGGAGAAAATACTATAAAAGTTATATTTGAAAACGGGGATAATAATAATTCCGGAGACTATAATATTACTTGCAATTTAAATGGTGAACCGGATATAGATAATGGGAACGATGATGATGAAGAAGACCAAATCGATAAATCCGAACCAATAATCATAGTGCAATATCCCGAAAAAGAATCTACTGTCAATAGCGAAGAAATTACTTTTAAAGCTACAGCTGAACATGTAACAACAAAGGAAGATATCAGAATTAAATTAAATAACAAACCTGTATATAATTTTAATTTTGATCCTGAAACAGGAGATATAATGACTGATCTCAAATTAACCGAAGGACCAAATATTATTAATATTACAGCAGAAAATCCGTACGGGATAGCAAATAATACTATAGCCTTTAAATATGAAATTCCATTAAAAGGCCCTCCCTCCGTATTAATAAATTCCCCACGCAATGGCTTTACTACCGATGATGAAACAGTGGTTTTCAGAGCCACAATAGACAATGTAAAAAACGTTGAAGATATATATGTTACTTTTAATGGTGATGACTATCAAGATTTTCAATATGATAAAGAAAGAGGTATAATATTTTCATATCTTCCTTTAACATTGGGAAAAAACACACTGAGAGTGGAAGCTGAAAACAGATTGGGTTCAGATGCGGATGAAGTTGTTTTCCAATATAGAAAAAAGATAGTTCCCGCAGTAAAAATATTAACTCCCAAAAAAGGGCTGATAATACTTTCCGCTTTTACACCACTTGAAGCAATTGTACAAAATGTAAATAAAAAAACAGATGCTATTATCTACGTCAATGGAAAACCATACAGATCATTCAAGCTGGAAAAAGAAAAATTAACATCAAAAATTTATTTAAAAAACGGTAAAAATGAAATTATTGTTAAAGCAACAAATGACTACGGTACAGATACAGATACTACTTACGTCAATTTCGGTGGCAAACCCGAAAAGCCTGAAATTATTTTGATTAATCCTAAGAAATCAGGAATAACCGTTTATGAAAAAAACCTGACTTTAAAAGCAAAAATCAAAGGCATAAGACATTCATCAAATGTCAATATATCATTTAACAACAACGATATAGAAAATATTTTCTATTTTAAACAAGATAAAACCATAAAGGCAGATCTGAAACTTAAAAAAGGTTGGAACTATATTACTATAATGGCCCACAACGATGCAGGCAGCAATGAACTTAAATTAAAAATTTATCTTGATTAATCAATATTATCGTATTTATAATATTATCATAATTTTTTTTATTAATTTAGCGCTATAAATATAACAATGAATATATATAAAACAATATCAATCTTAACAATTTTGCTATTTTCAAGCATTACGACTTCGTTTTCCCAAGAAATAAAAAACAATAAGATACCAAAAGTATTTCTTGTAGGGGAACATGAAGAAGCATATTCCAAATTGATAAAACAATACCCTCAAAGTCTTATTCAATTAAGTAAAGATTCTATAGAATTGGCGTATATCAACTGGATGTATTTATTGTATGATATGGAATCATATTCTCACAAAATAGGATTCGACCTAAATGGAATTAAAATCTGGATCAATGTATTTTGGAATAAAAACGGAAATATTGATTATATCACTTTTTATCCAAAACCGAATAGCAGGAATTTGGAATTTAATCAATTAACGGCATTTATATCCGAATTCATTAAGAATTATAAACCGCGGATGAAATCTAATGAAAATTTTGCCCATTTTGGTTCTGCGAAATTTCCTTCATTTGCTGAAAACTACATACCAAACAAATAATACAAATTGACATGAATTTGTTTATTATTTTATAAACAACAATGGAATATACCTAATTGCAATATAATAATTAACTATAATTGTTTGTATTTTAAATAAAACATCCTACCTTTGCACGAATTTTTAAAATACGATAATTTAATAAAACTTATTTAAGATATGGCTTTAATTGGAACTATTAGAAAAAATACCTGGATATTAGTAGTACTTATCGCATTAGGTATGGGAGGATTTATCATTCAAAGTGTAGTTTCCGGTAGTAAACGATATGCTTCCGGCGGTCAATTCACTTTAGGAAAAGTAAATGGTAAAAAAATAGATGTTAGAGAATTCGAACAGGCAGAGGGAATTCTATACAAAAATTCAAATTCCGATAATATTTATGCAAATAAATCCAACTTATGGAATTATTTTAAAAATAAAGCATTAGCGGAAACTATAGCGGAAGAATTGGGATTAGGTGTGAGCACGGAAGAACTTCTTGACTTGGAATTCGGTCAAGATCTTAGTCCGATTATAACAGCAAGATTCAAAAATCAACAAACCGGCCAAGTGGATAGAAGTCAATTGGACCAAATAAAAAAATTAATAGATGACGATCAGCTAAACAAAGAATATAAACAGTTTTGGGCTATACAAGAAAAAGAAATTATTTATGACAGACTAAAAACCAAAATGAGTAATATGGTATCCAAGGCAATTTATACACCAAAATGGTATGCTGAGGAAAGTTATAATCTTGATGAATCAAAAGCTGATTTTAATTATGTAAAAGTTCCTTTCGATAAAGTAGGCGATGATGAAGTGGAAGTAACGGATAAAGATATCCAGGCATATATTAATAAACATAAAACTCTTTATTCAAATGATGAAGAAAAAAGAGTACTTAAATATGTAGTTATTGAAGTAAAACCTACTAAAAAAGATATTAGTTCTTTGAAAAACTCTGCAAATCAGCTCGCAAATGATTTCAAAACAACAGAAAACGATAGTTTATTTGCTATCACCCATGATGGAGTTTATACAAATGTATATTATAAATATGAAGATTTGCCGGAACAAGTAAAAGCAGATTCCATTCCTTTGGAAAAAGGAACTATCATTGGGCCGTATGAAGAAAACGGCACATTTACAATCGCTAAAATATTGGATAAGAAACTTGTTCCTGACAGCGTAAAAGCCAGACATATTTTACGAAGTGTAAAACAAGGAGACGCTGAAGGCTATGCCAAAGCCAAAGCAACTATCGACAGTTTGAAAAACCTGCTTGAAACAGGAAAAGAATCTTTTGATTCTCTCGCTGTCAAATTCAGCCAGGATCCCGGAAGCAGCTCTAAAGGAGGTGATCTCGGTACATTTGCACAAGGCAGAATGGTAGGCCCTTTCAACGATGCATGCTTTAATGGTAAAAAAGGAAACTATTACGTTGTAAATACAAGGTTTGGTGTACATCTTATAAAAATAGATGACCAAATATATAATGATAATATTCCTAAATATAAAGTCGCTTATGTGACTATTGCGATTACACCAAGCCAGGAAACACAAGATTCCATTTATGAAGTAGCCAGTGAATTATTGACAAACAGCTCATCCATTGAAGCTCTTGAAGATAGTGCCAAAACTATGAATTTTGAAGTAAAGCAATCTATCCCGCTAAAAGCAAACGATTATACTTTTATGGGACTCGGTGGAGGACAAACTTCAAGGAATATTATAAAATGGGCATTTGAAGAAAGTACGGAAAAAGGAGATATTGCTCCTGAAGTATATTCCTATAGCAATAAAAAACATTATTACAATGAAAAATATGTGCTGGTAATGTTGGACGATATATATCCTGAAGGTATAAGAAGCATTGATGATGCCAGAAAAGACGTCGAAATGATTGTCAAAAACAAATTGAAAGGAAAGAAAATTGCCGAAATGATTAAAACTCCCGATTTGAATGGAGTATCATCACAGTTTAGCGTAAAAGTCGATACTGCTAATCAAATCTTATTTAAAAATAAATTCGTCAATAAACTCGGCAATGAACCAAAGGTTATCAGTTATGCTTTTAACGGAGAAAAAGAAAAAACTTATGGTCCCAGTATTGGCAATTCGGGTGTTTTTATAGTAAAACCTCTCCTGGTTCAACCACCGGCCATAAAAGTCAATACCGTAAAAGTAAAGAAAGAGATGACCGACAAAATAAGAAATGAGGTAAGTTACAGACTTTTGAGCGCAATAGCAAAAAATGTTAAAATCGAAGATCAAAGAAGTAAATTCTTTTAATATATCTACTCAATTCTAAGATAGATTAAAAGACAGAAGGTCTAAGGCAGATAATGTTAAAGTTTCATGTTCCATGGTTCATGCTTGAAAAGCAAAAGAAAAAAGAATAATTGGAGATTTACATATTAAAAATTAAGAATTACGATTGAAATAGAAGAGAGCTAAATATTGAATTTTAGTATGTTGTAATATTTAAAAAATGCCGCAAATTTAATTGAAACAAAAGGACAAGTCCCAGCAGGACGACATATTATAGCCTCGTACGTAAGTGCTGGATAAAAAGTAGTCCCCTCGATTGTTTTGGCGGTATTTTTGCAGCGAAGCAAAGCAAAAATAGTGACAAAACAAAAGTGATAAGGGACTAAAAATCATGAAATTTACAAATAATCTTTTATCTTAACCGGTATATTTTTCATTATTATTTGTGGTATGATTTTAATGAATAGTAACAAATTAACAAATGAAGTGAAGTAATATTAAGCCGGCTTTGAAGTCATGATATTGCATGCTTTCAAGTCCTACCTGCAATTATCGAAAAATAATTTAGCGGGCTATTTTAATATCCTTCCAAAGAGATTAAAACCGTTCAGACATTTATAAAGACAAAAGTTAAGAATATATAATTATTTAAATTTTGGGGTCACCTTAATTCCCAACGTGTCAGTTGGTCTGAATTTAGGGACAATCAACCTCGTTTTATTAAATTCTTACCGGCAAATATATCTGCAATAGAAATTAAAAATTCTACTTCTGAAAATATTTCATATATAAATTTGTTAAATATAAATTTTACTTTAACTTTGTAGAAATAATTAGTCATAGGGTGTCTGTTATTTCATTGCCTTGCCGAAAGTTAATATTCGACAAGGTTTTTTGTAAAAAAGCAACTACTCAAGAAGATACAAATAAAAAACAACTACTCAGGCAGAATCATTTTATATGAAAAATGTCTTTTTTCATTTCAAAACCACTCTACCTGAATAGCTACTATAAAAAATATAATTTTAATGTCAATTTTAATCATTCAAGGAGCTATAATCGGTCTTGTATTAAGTGTTTTGGCAGGACCTATATTCTTTATATACATACAAGTAGCTTCCGAAAAAGGATTTAGAG
>JALSPW010000064.1 GCA_026985735.1 Saprospiraceae bacterium | reverse complement strand
ATATACTTAAACACATCAATTTGAAAAAAAATAAAAAAATAAATATCTCAAACTTAGATCCGGGGTACTATTTTATCGCTATAAACTCCGGCAGAGGAATTGAATTGACCGGAATTAAATTTTTAAAACTAAAATAAGTAATTATCATGAAAACAAAATTATTATTTTCAATATTAGCTTTAGCTTTTTTTACTGTAGTTTATTCTCAAGCTCCTGACAGATTCAATTATCAAGCAGTCGCCAGGGATCTAACAGGTAACATTATAAAAAACAAACCGGTAAAACTTAAAATTTCCATTTTGAAAAATAATATCTCGGGTGTTGCGGTGTATTCAGAAACACACACTACTTCTACCAATAGTCTGGGATTGATAAATCTTGAAATAGGTTCAGGTAATGAAAAGACAGGAACAATAAAAAATATTCATTGGGGTGAAGATAAATATTTTCTCCAAATAGAAATGGATAAAAATGCCGGGAACAATTTCAGCCTTATTGGAAAATCTCAACTACTATCTGTGCCTTATTCTTTATTTGCAGGGAATGGTGTACAATACAATATGGACTTGGATTGCAATGAGAATTCAGAAGGGACAATACGATACAACAATGATAAAAAGACAATGGAGTTTTGTGATGGTGAGTCTTGGATTGAATTCGGAAACGGCAACAAACCCACTACTTGTGGTGAAAACTTCATTGATTCAAGGGATGGACAAACATATCCTACAGTACAAATCGGAAATCAATGCTGGATGGCAAAAAATCTGAATTTTGGAGTATTTAAAGAAAGTATATACGAAAATTCCCCTGATGGGCATTCTGATGTTGCAAACAATGGTATTGTTGAAAAATATGCTTATGATAATGACACTTCAAATTTTTCAATATACGGAGGATTATATGACTGGAATGAAATGATGAATTACAATTCTACCGAAGGATCACAAGGAATCTGTCCGGATGGCTGGCACATACCATCCAAAGATGAATTCGCTGATTTAGTAGAAGCTGCCGGAGGTAATCAAATTGGTGGGAAAAGATTACAAATTGGAGGTAGTTCAGGGTTCAATTTTGAACTCGGGGGTGATAGAACTTTAAAAGGAGGATTTAGCCCTACCGCTTCAGACTCAGGGGTTATCTGGACTTCTACGACAGGTTCCGATCAAAAAAGAGCCTGCATATTTTATTTTGCTAAAGATGCCGATAATGTATCATCACATTGTGCTTCGGAAAAAGTAAGAGGATACTCAATAAGATGTATAAAAAACTGATTTGAGACATAATAATTTTTATTTTTAACTCTAATAAATCATAAAACATGAAAACAAAATCAATTCTATTTTTTTCTTTATTATTAATTTTAGCCCTATCTGCAAGTTGCAACAAAGATGATAACAATGATAATCCGGCAACTTCCGATACTTATATGAGAGCTAATATCAATGGAACTAAATTTGAGGCACAAAAAGCTATTGCTTCATATTCCGAATTATCAGGAACTAAATTATTAACAATTGTAGGGTTGGATGAAAATGGGCAAAACGGTCTTGAACTACAAATTGAAAATTATCATGGTGAAGGCAACTATAATATTGATGAAAATATTGTATTTCAAAGATTAAGCAATGCATACATAAATCCGGGAGGAAATGCAGGTTTCATTAAAATAACTTCAGATAATGGCGTAATTTATAAAGGCACATTTGAATGCAACTTGGTAAATGTAGTAAATCCCAATGACAAATTAGCTATAACAAATGGAGAATTTAAAGCAAGCAGTAAGTAATAAAATATCAGAATCAACCTAAAGAACATAATGCAATACCATTAACTGATACAAATTACTATTGAGCTATTTAATGTTAAATAATTGAGTATATCATATAGTATCTGGCTATAAAATGATTAAAAATTAAAAACAATCTTTTTTAGAATATTATATAACTACACAGGTAGAAGATGCTTGACATGACAAAAATATTAAATATCATGTCAAGCATATTTTAGGTTATACTATAGTGCTATGAGTGCCCAAAAGCCACTATTCTTAGTATTTTTATATTTAGCACAAGCCATCTCCAAGCTTGAAATATCCAGTTTTTCCTTAATATTTTGGTCCATCTCGTAGGTACAGGTGCATAAGCGAATTCGCTGTATCCTCTGGACAGATGTCTTTCTCTTGTCTTTATTTCCATAATTAATTTATATTTTTTATTGTTTATCTAATAATGCAAAATCCATTTATTCAGGCAATAGATACCAAAAAGGATAGCCTTTTGCCTTGTGCAAAAACATATAATGCATAAACCATTTCAACCAATGCCCGGCCAATCCGGGTTCTCCCATAGTATATTTTATGGAACGGCCATAATTAGGATATTTTTCCCAATCCTGAACAATAGGATAGACTGTCATAGTAGCTGCAATTCCATTCCTCAAACCATATCCTGCCGAGACTATACAAGCAGCTCCCATTTTGGCCATAGATGCTTTGTGTTTCATCATAGGCTTACCCGATTTAACCCAATCACGGATATTTTGAGCTACAATTTTTCCCATTACTCCAGAAGGCATACCAGTACGTGGTGGTGCCGGAGTTATATTTGTTCCGTTAGGACTTTTTTGTGGTTTTGAAATCGTATGAGGTGGTGCAAATGCAATGCCAGGCGCAAAAATATTAGGATAATCCGGATTTTGATATGTAGATGGCCAATCCGAAGCCTTCCACTCTTCAAAAGGTTTTGGAGTATAATCCGCATCTACAACCATAAAACCATTCGGTTTGAATAACTTTGAAGTAATATCACCTCCGTTTTTATCAAAAGCTTTGATTCCCGGTCCGGAAAAAGCAGGTATTAGCATTGCAAAATCATATTTTAATACTCTTTTAGAGCCATCCAGTTTTTCATAATAAATCGTATCTTTATCCACTTTATAAACACCGGCTCTTTTTATCCAATGAATATTTCTTTCAGCAAGGAAAGATTCTGTAAATATTTTAGTCGGAGTGATATAACCCCCATATTTTAAATAAGCTCCCCCCATAGCAAAATCACCCAATTCATATTCATTTGTTATCCATGTGATATCTGCATAATCAAGAAGTCCCCTTCTTTTAATTTCAAAATAAACATTTAAAACATATTCAAAGGCAGCTCCTTGACATGTAGCACCGGGAAAACCAATACCTACAACAATATTTTGCTTTATTCCCTGTTTCATTTTTTCAATGGATTCTTGCAATCTTTCCCACGCTTTATCAGCATGACTATACGAACAAACAGAAACAGTATTTCCGATATCTGGACCCAAACCTTCGGTTTTATCAAATCTCAAAGCCGGACCTGTAGCATTTACTAAAAAATCATAATCAACTTTTTCTGTTTTCCCTTTATCGTTTCCTACAACATATTCAATAGTAACATATCCTTTATCAAAACCTTCACCACCATCCGGATGAATAGATGTGGCTTTGGCTTGTTTAAAATCAATATGCCATTTTTTATATAAAGGAGCAAGCGGAAAATATACTTCTTTAGGTTTCATCCTTCCTACGCCAACCCAAATATTGGAAGGAACCCATTGATAATTTGAATTGGGAGAAACAACAACGATTTCATGTTTTTTCCCTAAATAATGCCGGAGATAAGAACTGGTAGTATGACCGGCAATCCCTGCTCCTAGTACAACAATTTTTGCCATAATTCTTTTTTTTAAATTTAATAATCAATCTGCTTTTTTGCAAATATAGTTATAAATAATTAAATTCAGAAATAATCATATAATTTTATTAAATATGATTTTTGATTGTTGGTTAAATTCATTGCATAGCCAAATATAATAACGAACCAATGATTTTATATTTTCCTTTTGCCTTTCCATTTTTGTTTTGTCACAATTTTCGACTTGCTTTGCTGCAAAAATACCGTCAAGACATCCGGGAGAATCATAACACCGGATACTCACGTGCCAAACAATAATGTGTCATTCCAAAGGTACTTTCTCATTTTTATCAAATATTGGAACATGGAACTTTGAAATTTAAACTTTGAAATTTAAACTTTAAAAACAGATATTATTTAGTGTTTGTCCATAAAGTGCTTGATTTTAAATTTTAATTATTTTATGGTCAGACACTATTTAGTGTCTGTCCATAAAGTCATCAAAAAAGTTTAAAATTTCTATTTTTGAATATAGTTTATCATTGATTTTATTCAAAACTCTTTATTTTATTTTTTTATTTTAGTTAATGCCTGTTTTTACATCCAAATTTTAACAT
>JALSPW010000063.1 GCA_026985735.1 Saprospiraceae bacterium | reverse complement strand
GTATCGGTGTGTATTTTATCATCCATACCCCGGTATCTACCATCAATATCACTAAATATATTGGGAACTATCATAGTGTGATATAATGCAGTATAGAAAATATTCTTTTTATCATTATTGTCATCAATAATTTCTATTTTATCAAATTGTTTTTTCCATTTTGATCGGGTTTTATTCAGAATCTTTAGAAAATTCCAACCTGGTATTTCTACGTTTAGGTTTTTTCTCGCACCCTTTATATCCACAGCTGAAACACCTATTTTAACCATTATTTGTTGTTTACCGTCCAATATAAAATTAAAAAAAGCTTTAATAGAGTCTGCTTTATTAAAATTGTCTTTATCGCTAAACTTACCATTAAAAAAAATTTGCCGGCTGTCAAAATCTTTAGAAAACCGTATCACAAAAAATATTTTTTGATTTTGAGCCCAAGCGGAAGAAAATCTGTATCCTTCAATTTCATGATTATTGACTATTTTCAATCCGCTATCATTTACAAAATCTCTATGCTTTAAGTCTAAAAAGATTTTTGCCTTTCCTTTTTTTGAAAAAGTATATTTGTGAAAACCACATCTTTCAGTAGCAGTTAAATCAACATTTATACCATAATCATCTAAAAACGTATGATAAAAACCGGCATTTGCTTTTTCGTTTTGATGTTTGAATTTTGAACCGGGTTTATTTTTTCTATATGTTTTGGACTTACCCTGAATGGGTAATAATAAAATATCACCATAATCAGAGACTCCGGTTCCGCTTAGATGAGTGTGTGAAAAACCATAGACAATGGTATCTGAAAAATGATATCCGCTGCAGCCATCCCAGCCGGTTAATCGTGTGTCGGGGCTGAGTTGCACAAAACCAAAAGGAACAGTCGCACCGGGAAATGTATGCCCATGCCCTCCTGTGCCGATAAAAGGGTTAATAAAATTCTGTGCGGTACCAATAGAAAAACCAATAGTAAAAATCAAAAAAATAAATATTGTTTTTTTCATCTGTATAATTTTAAACTTTAAACTTTGTCCTTTAAATTTTAAACTTTAAACTTTGAACTTTAAACTTTGAACTTTGAACTTTAAACTTCTTCCCAAGGTATCAGTTATTATTAAATCTTTATTTTATACCGGATATTATTCTGATGTTAATTCATTCCATGTCAAAGCAGCCGCGCCTTTCAAAGCAGCTTCATTACCTTTCATTTCGGAAGGGAAAATTTCCACTTTATTTTTAAAAATATTTAAAAGATTTTCCTCCATATATTTTTTAGTTTGGTCAAAAATTAAATCCTTTGCATTTGCCAAACCTCCAAAAAGAAAAATTGCCTTAGGACTGGTGACGGCAACTGCATTAGCCAAAACCTTTCCTAATTTTTCTGCAGCGATATCAAATGCTTTTAATGCCAGACGGTCATTACTTTTTGCTGCATCATAAATCAATTTCCCGGTTAAATTATTAAAAGGCACATTAAATAACGGACTCGTATCAAAATCGTTTTTTAACAGTTCCACGCTTTTTCGTAATCCGGTAACCGAAGAGTAAGTTTCAAGGCATCCTTTTCGTCCACAACCACATTGTCGTCCGTTTTCGACAGCTATTGTATGTCCCAATTCTCCTGCAAAACCGTCATGTCCATAGACCAATTGTCCATTTACAACTATGCCGCTACCGACACCTGTCCCGAGTGTGATATATATAAAATCTTTAAAGCCTTTAGCTCCTCCAAATAACATTTCGCCGATAGTGGCGGCATTGGCATCATTTGTAAGAAAAACAGGAACATTAAATTTGGCTTTAAATAATTGCACCGCAGGAACAAATCCTTTCCATTTAAGATTTGGAGCATTTTCAATTGTTCCTTTATAATAATTTCCATTTGGAGCACCTATGCCGATTCCTGCCGGATCAAAACCGTTTTTTTCAATTTGCATTGAAACATCTTTGTAAAGATTTTCTACAAGGTCTTCAAATTTATTGAATTCATTTGTTTTATAATGAGACCGTTCAAGTATTTCTCCCTTCTCATTAACAAAACCATAATCGATATTGGTACCGCCAATATCTATTCCAAGAACAACTTTATTTCCCATTTTCTTTTAATTAAATTTCCATTTTCCTTTTTTAAATCCTTTCCATCCATAATAAACTAAATAAAAATAACTTAAAATAGGTACTAAAAATGAAGAATGAACGCCGAGTTTATCAGCAACTACACCTTGAATGACCGGAATAACCGCCCCACCCAAAATCATCATCACAAGCAAAGAAGAGCCTTGACTTGTATATTTCCCCAATCCGTCAATAGCGAGAGTGAAAATATTGGACCACATTATGGAATTAAATAACCCAATTGATAATAAAGACCATAAAGCTATTTGCCCGGTTGAATTCAAAGCGATAATCAGTAAAATTACATTTATCAGAGCAAAAATCATTAACGTACGTGCGGGCAATGATTTTCCCAGTATAAATGCTATAAAATTAATAACTATAAATGCAATAAAAGGCAATACGCTGTTCAAAGAAAAATTAAAATCGCTTTCTATCCATACTACAGTATAAATCAATAGAAAAACAACTATCGCGACAACGAACATCATCGAATATTTTTTTACAGCATTATTAATATCACTCATCGAAATAGCTCCGAGAAATCTTCCTATCATAGCCCCTCCCCAATAAAAAGCTAAAAATGATTTTGCTTGCATTTCAGGGATAGAATATTTTTCACCCATAAAACTAATCAATATACTTCCAATACTAACTTCCGCACCTACATACATAAATATAGCAATCATTCCATAGACCAATTGTTTATACCTCAAAGCTCCCATACCACTGGGAATTTCGTGTTCTTCATTAATTACAGGAAGTTTTGTCACTTTAATAATAACTGCCATGATAACAAATATCAAAGCAAAAATCACATAAGGTAATTGGACGCCATAAGCTGAAATGGTTTCGCCGGAGTTTAAAGTTATAGGATTTCCCAATTTATCTAAAAACGGTTTACCCCATTTAATAAAATAATGAAAAACAAAATAACCGCCTATTACAGGTGCTATTGTAGTACCGAAAGAATTAAAAGCCTGAGATAGATTTAATCTTGAAGATGCGGTTTCCGCCGGTCCTAGTCGTGCCACATACGGATTAGCGGCTATTTGCAATAATGTAAATCCCAAACCGAGAATAAAAAGTGCTGTAAGAAAAATGCCATAAATTTTATAGGCAGCAGCAGGATAAAACAAAAATAAACCGAATGCCGATAATAACAATCCTGCAATTATTCCGTTTTTATAGCCGATTCTCATTATCGGATCACCTTTGCCTGCAGAAATAATAAAATATATTACCGAACCTATAAAATATGCCCCGAAGAATGAAAACTGAACCAACATAGCTTCAAAATAATTGAGTTCGAAAACTTTTTTCAAATATGGAATCAATATATCATTCATTGAAGTGATAAAACCCCACATAAAAAATAATCCGGTAACTACGATTAACGGTATTGTATAATTCTTCTTTGACATAATAATTATTTTAAGTATTTTTCATTTTTCAAGTTAATATCTGTTAAAATCCTATACTAAAATCACTGAAAATATCTAAATTCTTTAAAATTTATATCTAATTCCTCCATACAAATCTTCTGATAATTCAGGCGATCCCTCAGGAGCTCTGGAATCATATAATATTGAAAATGTAATCGTAGCACTCACTTTTTTTGTTATCGTCATAATCAATTTAGATTGAGAACTTAATCTAAAATCATTGAAATCATTCATAAGTGGTTGATAATAACTTGTGGAATATATTTTCATTTTATCCGAAACCGGTATTGCAGCGGAAAAATAGCTATTCAGTCTAAAATCTTTATGCGTAATGTTAATTGATTCTTCATCATATTCATACATCATAGATAATCCCAAATTGCATTTGCTTTTGTTATTACAAATATTGTATCTCATTCCTGTACCAAATAATATCCTGAGTTTTAATGATAATTGTTCGTTGTACTGAGCTTGAGCAAAGGATTCAAAACTTAATCTTTTATTGATCAGTTTGGTATATCTTAAGTGTTGAAAACCTTCATTTATAAAATTATTATTATCTACTTTTGCAAAATTGATTTCACTAATGGATAATAAAACCCGTTTTTTATATTGAAATTCAACTTGAAATCCCGCTGTGACACGAAAAATTTCAGTTTTATTTTTTTTCCATTGACCGCTCAATTCTCCGGTCTCATACCAACCTATAGAATCATTAAAAGTACTTCTTTTGTCTTCTATATTTACTATCTGACCATTAGTCGTTTTTAACATAAAAAAAT
>JALSPW010000062.1 GCA_026985735.1 Saprospiraceae bacterium | reverse complement strand
CGGTATGTGAACAATACAAGCAGGTAAGTTTGACGGCGATGGGAACAGCGCGGGTATATGCATTGGATTTTGATTCCGGCTCATTTGATAATTGCAATCCGGTATATTATAAAGTATTGCGAGTAGATAGTACGATGAATTATGATGGAGGGTGTGAAGATTTAAATGGAGATGACAGACCAAGTACGGCTACGATAGATGTATGGTATGATGATGAAGTGTCATTCTGTTGTGAAGATGCAGAATCGGAAGTTATGACCTCATTGCGTGTATTTGATGTTGATCCTGGAACCGGTCCTGTATATCCAAGCAGGATGGAACCCGGCGGAGATTTGTATGGGCATTTCAATGATTGTTGGACTATAGTTAAAGTTGAATGTAAGATACCCCCTGCATTGGATTGTCCTCCGGTAACTGTTACATGTGAAGAGAGCTTAGATCCTAATGAGAATCCAAGATTATGGCCCAACGTAATAAGTGTATGTGGATATGATTTGGATTTTACAGATAATAGAGACATGGGAGTATGTGGAGCCAATATAGTAAGAACTTGGACAGCAACCGGATGTAGTAAAGCAACACAATGTAAACAAAGAATCACAGTTGAATCAACGGAATCGTTTGATCCCTGTACAATTAAATTTCCAAGGGATGTAAAAGCAGATTGCTCGAAGGAATTGAGAGAAGGAGGCGAACCCACATGGGATGAGAATCCATGTAATATAGTAACTGCGGAAATTATAAATGAAGATACTTTCAAATTTGTAGATGGTGCATGTTACAAGATAGTAAGAGAATGGGCGGTAATAGACTGGTGTGTATATGAGCCAAACACAGGAGCTGAAGACAATATAGATGCGATAAGCGGAACTAAATTGAATTGTTCCCAATTGGTAGAAGACGGATATTACAGATATACCCAAATATTGATGGTAACCGATTTTGAACCACCCCAAATCGAAGTAGCGGATGATTGTATAGGATATACCGATGGATGTTATGCTTATGGAGCGACACTGGAAGCCCATGCGACAGACAGTTGCAATTTTGAACAAAAATTCAATTGGAAATACCTGGTATTGAATATGGATACCTGGGATACGATACAGTATTCGTACAACTATACACCGAGGCCACAGACGGGAAGGAAAGGCAGCAGAAGCAAAGACAATTTGGACAGGACGACAGATGCCAGCCTTGTGATATTAGATGCACTGGCAGGAGGAACCTATAAAGTGGAATGGACGGTAGGAGACGGGTGTGGAAATGCCAATACAACCAATCAATACTTTAGAGTAGTTGACAAGAAGGCACCTACACCTGTTATGGTAGATATAGCGACAGCGATGATGACGGATTGTAGTGTTGAAGTATGTGCTAAAACATTTGACAAAGGAGGATGTGATGGAAATTGTATATCATCGTATGATAATTGTACAAATTCCGATGATTTATACTTTACGTTTAGTGCCGTATTGCCTCAATTGGATAATAATCCTTATAAATGGCAAAAGCAGTACAACAAATACGGAAGATATTTTTATGATCCTGAGACGGGATTAATATCAACGGAAGAAAAATATTTATATGGAGAAGCATTTGCCTGGGATCCTGAAGAACGGACATCATGTCGTATTTATGGATTGGATAGAGACGGTAAAGCTCCGGAATTGGTGCAAGCGGTCGAGATATATGTATGGGATCAATTTGCTATGAACGAAGAATGTGATGACAATAATTATGATTATGCAGTATCGATACTGACATTGAATAACGAGGGAGATGATTGTCCGGTAGTAGGGTCATTGGTATCCGGAATGGTCTCTCAATGCAATAATGATTCACCGGTAGAGGATGTGAAAATCACATTTGACAATGGGGAACAATTTATCAATATAATGAATAATGCGAGTGGTGAATATAAAGTGAATTTGTCTGATGATAAATATACGGTAATAGCAACCAAAGCAGAAGATGGAATATATGGCTTAACGACTTTGGACTTAGTACTGATACAAAAACATTTATTGGGCATAAAGAGAATAGAAGAAGTGTGCAAATATGCAACGATGGATGTAAATGGAGACGGAAGAGTATCAGCAGCTGATATATTGAAAGCCAGAAAATTGATATTGGGTGCTATACCTGCGGAAACGAGTTGGAATATGCTTGATGAAGGTTATGTAGAAAATAATTCTGATGTTAGTCATTTTTCACTTGATGAAGCGTACAAAAAGACAATAAATGTTACAGATGGAAAAACACAAGACAATACTGATTTTATAGGAGTGAGAAGAGGAGATGTCAATTTTAGTGGATATGGAATTGAAAGCAGAAGTGGAGAGACAATAAATATGCAAATAGATAATCAGCAATTGGTCAATGGTGTTGTATATGAGATACCGGTATATGGAGAAGAATTTAAAGATATCTTCGGAGTTCAATTTACAATGGGAATAGAGGGACTGGATGTATTGGAAATCAAGCCCGGTCTAGTAAATATAAGTGTTAATAATTATAATACTATAAAAGGTGATATTGTATTTAGCTGGAATGAAGCGCAACCTGTCAGTGGAACAGAAAAATCCCCACTGTTTACAATAGTTGTGAAATCCCGAATAAATGGAGAATTACTAAATGTATTGAAAATTAATGATAATATTGCAAAATCCGAAGCATATAGCGGAGAAGACTTAATGATTAAAGACTTGCGATTAGAGTTTAGGAACTATGGAAAAGAATATACCTTATATCAGAATGAACCTAATCCATTTTCCGAAAGTACTAAGATAGGCTTTACATTACCTGAAGAGAGTTCATACAAATTGGTTGTATATAATTTATCGGGAAAAGAAGTAAAAGAGTATAATGCTAAAGGCAAAGCCGGATACAATAGTATAAAGATATCAAAGAAAGATATCGGAATATCCGGAGTATACTACTACAGATTGGAATCCGGTAGTTTTATCGACACCAAGAAAATGGTGATACTGAAATAAAGGAAAATTCTTTGAAACTAAATGTAGAATAAAACCGGCTTTTTATATGCCGGTTTTTTTTATTTAAAAATCCAATTCTTTAGGTCCTGTACCCATATAATCCTTAATATAGTCTCCGTCTTTACAATATTTAACAAGATTATTATCGATAAATTCCTGAACTTGGGACGAATGGGAATCTGGATATAGTAAGTGAACATTCGGTCCTGCATCAAGACTGAAAAAGACAGGGATTTTAGTGTTTTTTCTGAAAGATTTTATTTGGTTAATAATATGCAATGTATTGGGTTCCATCAATACATAAGCGGGATTGGAACTCATCATCAAACCATGTAAAGTAAATGCTTCATTTTCTACAATTTCCCCAAATGTTTCATAATCACCGCTTTTTAAAGCATTTAGCAAGAAGTATAATCTTTTGTTAGCTTGTAAAATTCTTCCGTCTTTGAATCTATGTGAACTCATAATGGCGTGACCGTCACTAGAGGATTTGCTCTTAGCATTTTTACTGACTATTAAAATATCATCATGAAATTTGCTGAAGTTATCATGTAAATGTTTTTTTACAGGAATTGCAAAATAATTTGATGATTCCGGTATTTTCTCGGTATGTCCCCATAATGCTACTTTAGGATATATAGATCTACAGGCACTTCCGCTGCCAAGTCTTGCTATAAAAGACGCTTTTTCAAAAAACTCTTTAGTTGAGATATTTATATCAAAAATTTTTCTTTCAATAGAGCATAGGGATAATGCCAAACTGCTCATACTGGATGCAGATGAAGCGATTCCTGATGAGTGGGGAAATGAGTTATCTGAATTTATCTCGAGCTTAAGTTGAGTCAGGAAAGGAAAGATATCTATTAGATTTTTAAAATATTTATTGATTCTTCTGGCAAAATCCGGTTTTAACTTACCTTCAAAATAAAAATCCAGATTTATTTTTCCATTGTCTTTTTCCTTTTGTATATACTTGATAGTTGTTTGAGTATAAGCCTGACTAAGCGTAAAACTGATTGATGGATTTAACGGTAACTGATTCCCATATTTTCCCCAATATTTTATTAAAGCTATATTGGAAGGACTTTTCCACCCAACTATACCTTCTACGTTTTTAGTGCTATCTATTTTTAATTTTGGATTATCGTATATATTCATATATGAAACATTTTTTATAGTATCTGAAAAAAATACAGCAATTTCGAAATTGATTTGACCTGAGTAGTTACCTTTTTATTGAATTTCTAAAATTGCATAAATTTATGCCGATACTATTGGGAAATAAATAAAAAGTTAGATTTTTGCGCATACACAAAAATTTATTTCATAAAATAGATATGCTATAAGGTTATTTGAGTGCGAAAATAATAATAAATTTCGGATTATACCTGATTATTTATGTTTTTTTCATATTGAAAAGTTCAAACTTTGAAACTTTGAAATTCATGAAACTCATTTTTTTAATAATTGAGCATTAAGGACAGGGTCATCAAGATTATCAAAATTAAAATCCATTAAAACCGCATCCATAGGTCTGTCTTTTCCTTTTATGTAACCTTCTTTTAGATTGTAATCATATAATTTCCCAAATTGATGCCAGTAAAATGCAGTAAATCCGTTTCGCATTTTTTTTATTAAATTATAAAATGTCATGCCGGTCTCTTTTTCAATCATTTTTATTAGGATTTTTCCCTGGGTTCTGCTTAGACTTTTCAATTGCTTTTTAAAATTGTGTTCAAGTTGCCGGTATGTGAGTTTAATATATTTTTTTCTTTTTGCCGGTTTCATATTTTTAGTTCTATCCTCCAATTTATTTAAAATATTTATAGCATCTTTGGCATAAGGATATACTTTGGCAGCATAGTATTTATATTTCAGGTATCTTTTATATTCTTCATTTGTAGCAAAATGTCTCGGTGAACTTACGCTCATGGTATCCAAATCCGCTAAGATTACAGTATCACCGTTGATCACCATAGTGGAATACACTTTGCCGTTAATAGTTACTTTCCCTTTTGATTTTATTATTTGCGAATTGGCATTGGTTAAAATCAGGAAAGATAATATAAATAATATGTATAATTTTTTAATTTTAGTCATAATTTGTATATAATTTGAAACGTTTAACACTATAAATGTGTTTTGTTATTATTACTATTTATTAATACAACAATTATTTTTAATAATAATTTAACTTTTTTCTATAAATTTTGTTGAAAATAAGTGATTCTACCTATAGTATTGTAAATAAATAATTAAAAAATAAAACTGATGCTTTTACAAATTAGAAAATCAAAAATTCATAAAGCTACCATCACGGATGCAAATCTCAATTATGAGGGAAGTATTACCATTGATGAAGAATTGATGGAAGCGACAAATATAATAGCAGGAGAGAGGGTTCAAATAGTGAATAACTATAACGGTGAAAGAATAGAGACCTATGTTATAAAAGGAGAAAGGGGGTCAGGCACTGTTTGTTTGAATGGGGCAGCTGCAAGAAGAGCGGAGATAGGTGATGTGGTCATTATCATTTCTTATGCATATATGACTCCTGAAGAAGCTAAGGATTATAAACCTCTTACTGTTTTTGTCGATGAGAAAAACCAAATAAAGAAGTAGTTTGATTTCAAAATACCATATTAAGAATTTTGTTAAATTTCTGATTTTTTTAGGAATCGGTATGGCTATAATGTATTACGTATATATAAGTCAAAGTGAAGCCTACAAACAGGAATGTATTTTGAAAGGGATTGCGGCAAAAGATTGTAGCTTGATCAAAAAAGTTTATAGTGACTTTGTTCACTCCAATCTGTTTTATTTATTGGGTGTGATATTTTTGTTTTTTCTCTCCAATATATCAAGGGCTATCAGATGGCAAATGATGATGAAACCTATCGGAATAGATGCTAAGTTCAAGACTGCTTTTCACAGTATTATGCTAGGATATTTTGCCAATTTGGGAATTCCCAGAATAGGTGAATTTGTGAGAGCGGGTGCGTTGGCAAAAAAAGAAAATGTTAAATTTGATAAGGTGATGGGGACTATTGTGCTTGATAGATTGTTGGATGTGATAAGTTTATTGATAGTGTTTTTAATAACTATTATGATTTCTTCAGGGCAAATATTGGATTTTATATCCGGCAATAGCAATCTTACCGCAAAGATAAATAATATAATTGGCAGCAAAATATTTTGGATGCTCATTGTAACGGGATTTATCGGCGGGATTGTATTTTTTAAAAGCAAAAAATTTAAAAACAGTTTTATTGGGAAAAAAGCATTTGATTTTCTTAAAGGAATTGGAGAAGGAATGAAAAGCATAAAATCAGTGGAAAAACCGGGATGGTTTATGTTTCACTCCATATTTATATGGTTTATGTATTTTTTAATGAATTTTGTTGGATTCAAAGCTTTCTTACCAACTTCAGGATTGGGGTTAAAGGCGGCTATTACCGTGTTTACATTTGGAAGTCTCGGTATTGTAATCCCTTCACCCGGAGGAATGGGAACATATCATTTTCTGGTTATAGAAGCATTGAAATTATTTGGAGTGAATGGAAGTGACGGGTTTTCGTACGCAAATATTATTTTCTTTTCTGTTCAGATTATAGGGATAATAGCATTTGGGATAATAGCATTATTTTCATTAAACATAAGTACTAAAAAACTAACGGATGAATTACAAAAACAAAATATTTAGTACTTTAGACACAAAAGCATTGAAACTAATAGAAAAGTGGAAAATGTCCGGACAAAAACTTGTTTTTACAAACGGGTGTTTTGATATATTGCACAGTGGTCATATAAAATACTTGTCGGAAGCAAAAAATCTTGGTGACAAATTGATAATAGGATTGAATAGTGACTCTTCAGTTAGAAAATTGAAAGGAACTAGCAGACCTGTAAAATCCCAAAATTGCAGAGCGGATATATTGGCATTTATGTCCGGTGTAGATATGGTGGTTATTTTTGAAGAAGATACACCCATTGACTTGATTAAGAAAATCATACCGGACGTTTTGGTAAAAGGAGGGGATTGGAAACCGCAGCAAATAGTAGGAGCGGATCTTGTAATTAAAAACGGGGGTGAAGTAAAATCCCTTGCCTTTTTGGAAGGATATTCGAGTAGCAAGATTATTAATCGAATGCATAAAGTATAAAAAATAGAAAATAAAACGAATAATAATTTTATTAATCATAAAATACATACGGAGATATGATTAAAAAAAATTTTAAAAGATGAAAATAAAAGAAATCACTGATTTTTTAGAAACAATTGCTCCGCTTGAATACCAGGAAAGGTATGATAATGCAGGATTAATAGTAGGAAATAATAATAATGAATTCAAAGGGGCAGTAATTTGTTTGGATTCTACCGAAGAAGTAGTCGATGAGGCGATTGAATTGGGTTATAATCTTATAATAGCACATCATCCGGTGATTTTTCAGGGAATAAAAAAGCTTACCGGAAAGACCTACATCGGTAGAACGGTTTTGAAAGCTATAAAAAATGATATTGCCATATATGCAATTCATACAAATCTGGATAATGCCTTTTTGAATGGTGTGAGTACAAAAATAGCTTCAAAACTGGGATTTCAAAATCTTGAGATTCTCGATCCAAAACCTGAATTTGTAGCCAAGGGTAAATATGTAGGTACCGGAGTGATAGCAACATTGGACGAAGAGATGGAAGAAATGGATTTTTTGCAACATCTGAAAACAAGATTAAATTTAAAATGTGTAAAATATACTTCGCTTAGGGATAAGCCAGTGAAGAAAGTTGCAATATGTGGTGGTGCATGTAGTTTTTTATTGCGTAAGGCAAAACAAGTAGGTGCGGATGTTTTTGTAACGGCGGATTTTAAATATCATGAGTATTTTGATGCCGAAAAAGATATAATAATAGCAGATATAGGGCATTATGAGAGTGAAATATATACAATTGAGTTGATTTTTGATATTTTAAAAAATAATTTTAGTAACTTTGCAGCCCAATTGACAAAAATAATAACAAACCCGGTAAAATATTTATAATATTATGGCTAAAAATAAAATTCAGACTGTTGAAGAAAAATTATTAAATTTATATAATCTTCAATATACAACATCCCAGTTGGATGAAATTAATAAACTTCAGGGAGAACTGCCTTTGGAGGTAAAAGATATGGAAGATGAGATTTCCGGCCTCCAAAAACGTAAAGAAAGATTTCAAGAACAAATCGATAAGTACGAAAGTGATATCAATAAGCACAAGGAAAATATAATCAATGCTAATTCGGCTATTGAGAAATATAATGTTCAGCTTGATAATGTTAAGAACAACAGGGAATATGAAGCTCTACAAAAAGAAATAGAATATCAATCTCTTGAAGCTAAATTATCCGAAAAGAAAATAAAAGAGATTACAGGAAAATTGGATAAAACCAAAGAACTTTCTCTTGAATTGGATGAAAAAATCGAAAGCAAGAAACTCGATTTGGAAAAGAAAAAATCCGAATTGGAAGAGATAATCAAAAAAACTGAAAAGAAGGTCGGTACTCTTGAAAGGAAAATCATAAGACTTGAAAGAACTGTTGACGATAGACTTTTAGCGGCATTTAAAGCATTGAGAAAAAGATATAAAGATGGTTTGGCTGTAGTAACGGTAACAAGAAACGCTTGTGGAGGTTGTTTTAATATGGTACCGCCTCAAATGAAAATTGAAATTTCCCAAAAGAAAGAAATTATTGCTTGTGAAAATTGTGGCAGAGTATTGATTTCGGATGATTTGGCAACGATGGTGGATAAAAAAGATAGAACAGTGAAAGAGGTGGAAGCTCCTGCTAAAAGAACAAGAAGAAAGAAAACCGCCAAATAAGATTTTGCAAAAATAGCATATAATTTCTATTTTAAATGATAAATCATAAAATAAAAAGATTTCCGCTGATATTGGGAATCTTTTTATTTTTAGTATTCCCTGTATTTTCCCAAGAGTATTATAGTCTCAATTCCGATATAAAAAAAGCGTATGACTATATCATAATGCTAAAATTGGATAGAGGACAGGAAATATTGGATTCGCTTAAGATTTACCAGCCACAGAATATGGCGGTTTATCATATTGAAAATTATATCGATTTTTTCAGAATTTTTATAAATGAAGATTATAATGAATTTTCGATACTCGAAAAAAATAAAAATAGAAGAATCGCTCGGCTGGAAAAGATAGATAAAAATTCACCCTATTATAAATTCAGTATCGCTGAAGTTAATTTGCAATGGGCATTGAGCAGATTAAAATTTGAAGAATATTTTACCGCATTGAGAGAAATTAATGCAGCTTATGATTTGTTGCAGGAAAACAAGGAAATGTTTCCGCAATTTGTAGCCAATAATAAAAGTCTTAGTATTATACATGCTATAATTGGAACTTTACCGGATACATACAGGAGTTTGCTCAGATTTTTTAGCGGATTGGACGGTACTGTGGATCAGGGTGCCAAAGAGATTTACGATATCCTTGAGTACAGTAAAAACAATCGGTTTTTCTTCACAGACGAAGCATATACCATAGCATCATTTATTGCATTTCATTTGGAAAATGACGTTCAAAAAGCATGGAGAATAATTAAAGATGCAAATTTGGATTTTGAAAGCAGTCCTTTGGCCGGATTTGTTTATGCAAATATGGCTCAAAAAACAGGACACAATGACTTGGCGATAGATATATTGCAAAGAATACCCCGAAGTAAAAACAGAATGCCATTTTACTATTTGGACTATATGCTGGGATGTAGCAAATTGTATAATATGGATTCGGATGCAGGGTATTATTTAAAATCGTACGTAAAAAATTTTCACGGTAAAAATTATATAAAGGATGCATATTTGAAATTAGCATGGTATGAATTGATTATAAATAATAATGAACAAGGATATTGGAATAATATAGAAAAATGTTTGTCCAAAGGAGAGAAAATAGTTGATGAAGACAAATCCGCTTATAAAGAAGCGATGAAAGCGGATTTATCAAACAGGATTTTGTTAAAAGCCCGGCTGTATTTTGACGGAGCATATTACCTTAAAGCTTATGTATATTTGGTGCAACATCAAGAAGATTTTTCTAAGGCGGGAGATAATCTTTTGGAATATAACTATAGAATGGGTAGGGTATTGCAGGCATTAAACAGTATGGATGCAATAGATTATTTTCAAAAAACTATTGATGCCGGAAGTGATAGCGGATTGTATTTTGCCTGTAATGCTGCATTGCAAACAGGAATAATTTATGAAAAATTGAAAAATTATAATAAAGCTAAAGAATATTATAAACTTTGTTTAAAACTCAAGCCGGATGAGTATAAAAACAGCTTGCATCAAAAAGCAAAAGCAGGATTGATGAGAATAAAGCATTAATATTTTATAATTTTATATTAATATTGTATAAATTGCATCATAAAAATTGAAATATATGAATATTGACTTGAAAAAACTTTTTGGATTTGATGATAAGTATGATGAAAAAAGTATAAATGCCTTGTTAAATGCCATTAAAAAAAATCACTTAAAGGACTTTGATTATTTAAAATTTAAAGCCTCCGTTCAAAATCTAAAAGATATGAATATGGCTGAGGAGACAGGTATTAAATCTACATTTGCGACAGCACAAACACTTGGTGTTACCAAAGAATATTTGTTGAAAACTATTGAGCATTATAAAAATATAGTGCAAAAAGAAATGGAAAATTTTTCCATTGCACTTAAGAATAAATTGGAAAAGAGCATTACAGGAAAGCAACAAGAAGCGGAAAGTCTTAAAAGTGAAATTCTCGATTTGGAGAAAAAAATAGAAGAATATAAAAAAGCAATAGAACACGGGAACAAACGCCTGGCAAATATTGATAATGATATAAAAAATGTAAAATCAAAAATAGAAGGAACTAAAAATAATTTCGTTTCGGCTATTAATCATCTCCGGGAAGTAATAAATGAAGATGAATCAAAAATAAAATCAATTTTATAATTCAATAAATAAAATATTATGGAAAATAACTTACCTGTACATAAAAAGAAAACATTCTGGCAAAGACCCGAAGGGATATTGGGCGCTATAGTATTATTTTCGTTGATTATCGGTGCCGGTTATTTGTTGATGGCCAATATTGCCGCTATTACTGCATTTATGGGAAATGTATTGGGACTTACCGTTACTGTCCTGGCAATAGGAGTATTACTATATATGGTTGTGGATCCTAAAATGAGAAATTTGATTTCTTATATGTATAAATCTTTGATGAGAAAGGTGACAAGTATTTTTGTTACTATTGACCCTATAGGAATACTTAAAAATTATATTGAGGATATGGAAAAAAATCTCGGTAATCTCGATAATCAAATCAGCAATCTGATGGGGCAGATAAGGAAGATTAAAACACTGTGGAAGAAAAATGAAGAAGAGATAAAAGACAATCTGGCAAGAGCAAAAAAAGCAAAAGAATTGGGAGATGAAAAGCACATGCTGCTTTCGTCCAGAAAAGCCGCCCGCTTGAGAGATGTCAATGATAAATATGAGGTGCTATTGAAGAAAATGGATATTCTTAAGAGATTGCTTAAGAAAATGTATGATAATTCCGAGATATTGCTTGAAGATACTAAAGATCAGGTAAAAGTAAAAGAGGAGGAACGAAAAGCCATACGAACTTCGCATAGTGCTATGAAGTCGGCAATGAATGTACTGCGAGGAAACAAAGATAAACGTATGATGTTTGATGAGGCAGTGGAATATATTGCTGATGATATTGCTACCAAAGTGGGAGAGATGGAACGTATGATGGAACTATCTTCGAGTTTTATGGAATCTATAGATCTAGAAAATGCTCAATTTGAAGATAAAGGACTGCAGATGCTTGAAGAATTTGAAAAACAAAGTACTCTTTTAATGCTGGAACCACCAAAAACAGCATCGAACGAATTTAGTTTAGATGATTTGAGCATTCCGGATAAAAGCATTAAGAACAAAAAAGATACAAGTACTTCGAGTTATGACAATTTGTTTGAATAGTCATAAATTTATCAAAACTTATATTCATTGCGATACATATTAGCTATACTTGTAATATATTAAATATCAGTTATTTAGAAAATATTTTTCTTTATTTTTTTTGTTGGTAATTAAGTTGTAGTATATTTGCGCTGTATCTAACAGACTATTGATTCTGTTGGGCACAAATTATTATTTTAAAAAACTATTAAACCAATCTGAAAATGAAAAAAATATTTACATTGTTAGTGTTCTTGCTATTAATAACGCAATTTGCTTTAGGGCAAGTTTATTCTGAGAATTTTGATGTTTCTTCCAACTGGTCAAGCGGTAGTGGTTACATTGCGAGGACATATGAATTAGCTAGTCCTCAGCATAATGATAAATTTACTTCTGATAAAGCGATACGTGAAGGAACTAATGTAAATTCAGGACCTTATGCGTGGAGGTTAAAAGATAATTCCAATGTTTATTTAAGATATGAATGCGAGGGTACTATCAGTGGATTTAGCATTTATGCTGCCAGGTGGGATAATAATCCTAAACCAGAAGTAACTGTTAGATATAGTACAGATAGTGGTAATTCATATACTACAGCATTTACTTTTACCGGAGATGATTTTACCGGAGATAAAGTTTATAAGCAATTTACGCATACTTTTGCCTCTAATATAACAAATGATTCGGGTAAAAAAATATATATTGAATTTGTAACCACTACAGGAGAAAGGATGCTTTATGATGATTTTGAAGTGACTTTTGTTACAGCTTCTACTGATGCTGATGCAGAAGCTGCTGACACCGGTAGCCAACCTACAGGTACAACAATTTCTTCCACAGGCAATGATGATTCCAACAATCCCGTTAGTGTTTTTGAGATGACTTTTTATGATTGGGGGACATCTGACGGATTGCCGACTCATGTGACTAATGTAAGATTAAAACCTAAAAATACCAACACTGCGGATTGGACAAACAATATAGGCGGTTTGGTATTGGATGACGGCTCAGTTACTCTAACCCCAAGCAGTGTGGATATTACAGATACTTATATTGATATTGCATTTAATAGTGGAGACTTTGATGTAGCGGATAATACTACAAGGGACTTATATATCGCTATTTATCTCAATACTTCCAATATTGAAGATGGCAAAATATTATCTTTTATGGTCGATGTGGATAATCACGGATTTACGGCAGATCCGAGTGGAACACAGTTCAAACCCGTATTTGACGGAGGAGACTTTTATTCCAATGATTTTACGATAGGTGTTGAAGCTACGGAGATGCAATATCAACAACAACCTACTGATGTTGAGGTTAATACTGTAATGTCTCCTGCTGTAACAGTTGCATATACTGATGCCAATGGAAATGTAGATGTGGATTATGATGGTTCGGGGTTTGCAACGACCAGTGTCACTACTACAGGGACATTTGATGCGTCAGCTACTACCACAGTTGATGCTGTATTAGGAGTTGCTACATTTGATAACCTTATTTTTTCCGCTCAAGGTACCGGTTTGACTTTGACTGCAACAGATGATAATAATTTGATAGGATCAAATGTACAAGTGACGAGTAATACCTTTGATGTGACTACTCAATGTACCAATGCTACAGCAAATATTAATGAGTTTCATTATGACAATAATGGTGCTGATGTAAATGAATTTGTTGAAATATATATAGAAGATCCGCAACCCGGTACCTTAAGTGATTATACTGTTGAACTATATAATGGTAGTGGAGGAGTATCTTATGGATCTGAAACTTTAGATAATTTGACCGCTACTACAGGTACTTCAGGAACTTATTATGTGTGGGAACCGTCTTCGATTCAAAACGGTCCTGATGGGATTGCTTTGGGAGGTCCTTGTGGATTAATTGAATTTTTAAGTTATGAAGGTGTTTTTACAGCAAGTGGAGGAATAGCGGACGGTGTTACCAGTAATGATGTTGGTGTTGAAGAAACCGGAAGTACCCCTTTAAATTCATCTATACAATTAGTAAATGGTTCGTGGATTGTCACAGATGGTGCAAATACAAAAGGTACAGAGAACTCTACAGCTACATCAATTATTTTATTAAATTTTTCTGCTACAAATAAAAACAACTCAACTCTCCTTGAGTGGTCAACATCTTCTGAAATCAACAACAATTATTTCTCCGTGGAATGGAGTAGAGACGGAAGGCATTTTGAAGAAATAGCGAGAGTAAAATCTCAAGGTAATCACAGGGAAAATCAAGTATATAAATATGTTCATACAAATCCTTCAAATGGCATCAATTATTACAGATTGACTCAATATGATTTGGATGGTAATAGAGAAGTATTTGATGTGGTATCCGTATATTTTGATATAAAAACACAAGCAATACTTATAGCTCCCAATAAAGTGGAGAACAATCTAAGAATAGAATTTGAACAACCGGTAGAAAAAGGTTCATTACTTATATATGATATGGAAGGTCAGTTGGTTAAAAACAGCATACTGGCATCCGGTATTGATATGATAAATATGGATGTATCCGGATTGACTGCCGGGCAATATATAGTGAAGTATATAGATGCGAAAGGGACTGTGACACGGAAATTTGTTAAGATGTAAAGTTGGGAAGTTCAACGTTTCAGGTTCCAGATTTCCGGTTAAAGCTTTTAAGGAAAATATAAGGAGAAAAATAGTGTTTTGTAGATCGGTTGAGGGGGTAGCGTTGAAAAAATACTGCCAAAACCACCGGAGGCATTATTTTTCTCCTCTTTATATATAAGGCTGTCATAATTTTTTATAATCAGCATATTGGTAGTAGTTTGGTATTGGCTTCATGGTTAATCATCATTGCAAGGTTAGGCTCTTAAGGGAAGGATGCAATACCGTTAATTAATACAAAATGACCCGCTATAAATCATTTTTCGATAATTGAAGGTAGGACTTGAAAGCATGCGATAGCATGACTTCAAAGCCGGCTTTGTAACTCATCATTCATAATTCATCATTTATCCCTTTTGTCTTTTGTCCTTTGAACTTTTTTTTAATCTGCCATTAGAGGTACTTGATCTGAAGTGCTTCAAACTAAATTGCTTTTCCGATTCAACCGGTTTATATATTTTAATGACTTTTGTTCTTTTGTCATTATCAATTCTCAATTCTCAATTATTTGTCTTATGTTCAAGATGTTATTAAAATTATTATTTTTACGGGTCAGTTGATCTGAATATATATTTTTTGAACTTTCAACTCGATATCTTGGAACGTTAAACGTTTTCTTACAAAGCTAACCTCTAAATCTCTCCCTAAAGAAAGACAGGTGTCATTTCTCTGCTGTATAATAAAATCAGGAGAATCGCATCCCGCACATTTCCAAATACAATAAATCAATCTCTTCAATCTTATTCGCAATTTGTAATTCTCCGATTAATTCATTTTTCTTTTTGTCTTTTATACTTTTTCAGTTAAATATTCCGTGATCTTCTTCTTTGCGATATCAAAATCAATACCGATAAGTGCGATAGGTTTACCCTCTGCTGCATATTTTTTGTGATAGCCTTTGTCTTTGATTTGTTGCAGGGCAGTATTGGCATCCTGGTTTACCTTGAACTCTATGATATAAATATTGTCTTTTGTGGTGATGACGGCATCAATCCTGCCGTCTATGGTCATTATCTCGGTATCGATAGTAAATCCCAATAGCTTGACGATAATATAAAAAATAGAGTGAAAATATTTCTCTTTGTTGTCAACCAAGACATAGGAAATTCCCTTGAAAATGATATTTACTAAGTCAAGAAATTTTTCTATATTATTTTCGCGCAGAGCAAATATTAATTGTGTGAGAAGCGTACTTGCATTACCGATTTTACCATCGTCCATAGCTGCCAAGACGTGAATAGTAAATGATCTATCCACTTCGGCATTGGGAAAATCCAAAGTTATCATTCCCTGCCAATCGGTTTTTTTTATGGTTAAATACCCCGTCTGAAATAAAAGGGGTATCAAAGAGATATTATCAATATCGTATTTATCAAGTTCACTCTTAAATATTGTCCTTTTTTCAATATCAAAAATCGTATATTTTTTTTGTTTTATCATTTCCATCAGGAAAGTAGGTGTACCGGTACGAAACCAGTAATCACTAAATTCCATATTGTCAAAGAGATTCAAAACAGAGAATGGATTGTACACAAAATGCTTTCCATCCCAAGAATATCCATTGTAATTATGCTTTATCTGTTTTAAAATATCATCATAAACATCTTTGTAATAATCACCCAATTCTTTGATATATCCGGAAAAATAATGTTCCAATTCTTCCTGAGTATACCCGAGCATTGTGGCAT